>JAEDLA010000131.1 GCA_016295545.1 Oscillospiraceae bacterium
AGCCTTTACACCGTCCTCCTCTGAGAAATCCTCTTTGGCATAAAGCGCATCTTTCTCCTGCATTATCTCATAAAGACGGGCATTTCCCATTATGACTGTATCCAGAACCGTATACTCATCATAGGCGAAATGGTCCTGTTTCAGAACGCTGAGACGTTCCTCCGGCGGCATTGTTACCTCACCTGAAGCCGGTTCAAGCTCTCCGCAGAGAACACGAAGAAAGGTTGATTTTCCTGCACCATTAGCACCGATTACTCCGTAGCAGTTGCCGTTTGTGAACTTTAGATTGACATTTTTAAATAAAGTTGCGCCTCCGAACTGTACGCTGACATTTGAAACTGTAATCATATAACCTCCTGAAATTTTTGCATTATAAAAGATATTATACCACAAAACTTCATGCTTGTAAACGTAAAACTTTTCTGTACAGAAATATTGAATTTTATAGATTATGTCTCTATAATCCGTGCCCAAGAACAATACATTGTGCTTTCAGCAATTTCTCCCTTGACTGAATGGGAAAATTGTGCTATTATATTATATGTTGTTATCAGCTTTGTCATATTCACTTATCAGAAAGGAATTATAATGCAATTCAATAAATTAAATCTCTCACAGGAGCTTATTAACGCTGTAGAATGTCTCGGATTTGCAGAAATGACTGAAATTCAGGAGAAAAGCATTCCTCTGCTTCTTGAAGGTCACGATGTTATCGGACGCTCAAACACAGGAACAGGCAAGACTGCCGCTTTCGGAATTCCTGCGGTGGAGCAGATTTCTCCGGCAGATTCACATAATGTTTCAGTCCTTATTCTCTGTCCTACACGAGAGCTTGCAATGCAGGCTTGCGAGGAGATAAATAAATTTGCTAAGTTTAAGAAATATGTAAAAACCTCCGCAGTTTACGGCGGAGCAAGCATGGAAAAACAAATCTATGCACTAAAAAAAGGTGCAAACATCGTTGTTGGTACTCCCGGCAGAGTTATGGACCATATCCGCAGAAGAACTCTGAAGCTAAATAATCTGAAAACTGTTATCCTTGATGAAGCGGATGAAATGCTTAATATGGGTTTCCGTGAGGATATTGAAACTATTCTCGCAAGCGTTCCTGAGGACAGGCAGACTGTTCTTTTCTCCGCAACAATGCCGCCTGAGATACTTGCTATAACTGAAAAATATCAGAATAATCCTGTGCAGATACATATAAAATCAGCTCAGAAAACAGTCAGTCTTGTGGAGCAGTATTATTTCGAAGTTGCTATGGGAAGAAAAACTGACGCTTTAAAGTTGCTGCTTCTGGCTTATTCTCCGGCTTCTTCAATGGTGTTCTGCAATACTAAAAAAATGGTGGACGAGCTTACTGAACAGCTTATCCAGGCAGGCTTCAGGGCGGCAGGACTTCACGGAGATATGAAGCAGTCTCAGCGTACTCAGGTTATGAACGGATTTAAAAAGGGTGCGTCATCTGTACTTGTAGCTACTGATGTTGCTGCACGAGGAATTGACGTCAGCGGAATCGATGCAGTTTTTAATTACGATATACCGCAGGACAACGAATACTATATTCACCGTATCGGAAGAACCGGACGTGCCGGAAAAGCCGGTAATGCGTACACTCTTGTAAGCGGAAGAAAGCAGCTTTCAGAGCTTCGCAGCATAGAGCGATATACCAATGCTGAAATCAAGGAACTTCCCCTGCCTGAGAAATCAGATATAATTGAGCGTAAAAAGAACGATATTATCGCTGAAATCAGGGACACTGAAATTACTCCTGATTCAAAAGCTTATGAGATTGTCAGCAGTCTCATTCAGGATGGAATATCTGCTGAGGAGATTGCTGTACGCCTTATTGGCAAAAAAATAGATGAAGAAATATCCGCTCTGCCTGAATTTGATATTCCAAAACCGCTGAAAAAGGGCAGAAAAGGCAGCGGTGCAAAAACAGTCAAGGTTGATATCAATATCGGACGCAATCAGAGAATAGCTCCTAATTTTATACTTGGCGCACTTGTTGACGCAACCGGCATGACAGGCCGTGACTTCGGGAAAATCGATATTTTTGACAGACACACAACTGTTGAGGTTCCTGAATCAGAATCCGACTACATTATTGATGCAATGAATTCTTCAAGAATCAATGGTTATCCCGTTGAAGTAAGGCTTTATAAAGGCAGCAGCAATGAAAAGTCACGTCCTGTTGAAAAAAGCAGCAAGCGCTATAATGAACGCCGAAAACAGTTCGGAGGCGGAAGAAAAAGAAATTCATATATTGCTGATACTGCACCTGAACGCAAAAAAAGAATGAAAAAAAGGCACTGAAAGAGGTGAATTTCTATGAGTGATAAAAAATCAAAAAACAGCAACAAATATCAGAAAAAGCTTTCAATGAGAATACTTGTACTGGTTATTGTGGCTGTATTGTTTCTGGGAATAATTATTCTTCCTTTCCTGTAATAAATATAAATCCAAGTGTGATAAAGCTCCCCCGATTAACTCTTGAACAAATTTTTGCAGAAAAATGTCAAAAAAGAGTAAATCAGGGGAGCAAAATATTATTATTCAAATGACACTATGGCAGGAGGTAATCCTTTGCAAAAATTCACAATCAGCGGCAAAACTGTTTTTAATGCCGGCAAAATATCTTTGGGCTGCGTCCTTTCAATGATAGCAGCGACAGTGCTTGGTCTGAAATACAGTGCAACAGCCGGTCTTATAACTATACTGAGCATTCAGCAGACAAAAAAAGAAACAGTCATAACTGCACTTAAACGACTTTCAGCTTTTTTCTGCGCTGTTGTTATTTCTGTTCTCTGCTTCAGCCTAATGGGTTATACTACATTGGCTTTCGGAGTTTATCTGTTTATTTTTGTAATGCTTTGTATGATACTTGACTGGCAAATGGCAACCGTTCCTATTTCAGTGCTTATCACTCACCTGCTTGCAGAAAAAAGCTGTGATATTTCCATTCTTCTTAATGAATTTCTCGTTTTTGTAATAGGCGCAAGCGTGGGAACTCTTATCAATATGCACCTACATAACGACAAGCAGAAAATGAACAGCAGCAGAGAAAAACTCGATAACGAAATAAAAGCCATTCTCGAAAGAATGTCACAGCGAATTCTTACTGATGATAAGTCTGATTATAATTCCGATTGTTTCAAGAAAATTGATAAGCTGCTGTTCGAGGCACGGCAAGTTGCTTATGAAAACCAGAATAATAAGCTTATCGGGGCTGAAAGCTATGATATGGACTATCTGAAAATGCGGGAAAATCAGTGCAGCGTTTTAATGGAAATGTATAAAAGTATTCTGAAAATCAGCATGACTCCCGAACAGTCTAAAGTTATCTCAGAGTTTCTGAAAAAGACTTCCTCTGAATTTCACGAAAAAAATGATGTAAAAAATCTTATCAGCGAGCTTGAGGATATTTTTACTGATATGAGATTTCAGAAAATGCCTGAAAGTCGTACAGAATTTGAAAATCGTGCTGTGCTTTATTCCCTTATGCTCCAGATAAAGGATTTCCTCTCAATTAAGTATGAGTTTATGGAAAAAAGGGAAGTTCAAAGAAGTAAGACGGTTACATAAGGACTGCCACTTTGCTTAGCTCCTCCGTTTTCAAATCGTATTTCTTGTATATGAGTAAATCGCCATATCCAGTACCTTACCGTTTTTGAAAGCATTGTTTTTCAATATACCCTCAAGCTGAAAGCCTGCTTTTTCAAGCACACGACGTGATCCGACATTACGGTCGAAAGGCTCTGCAAAAATACGAAGTATATCCGTTTCGGCAAACAGCTTTTCGCAAATCTGTTTTACTGCAATTGTCATAATTCCCCTGCCCCAGTACTCCTCAGCAAGATAATACCCAAGCTCTGCTGTACGGAAGTGTATATTTCCTTGTCTGAATGCACCGATACTTCCCACAGCCCTGCCGTCAACATCAATTGCATAGGCAAATGTATCATTCGGATTCGAGTTAAGAATAAAGTCTATATATTCTTCGGCGTCCTTTTCTGTATATGGATATGGCAATCCGTCACGCAAATTGTTCAGAATGTTTTTGTTTGAAAGTGCTGCTGCCAGTAGTGCAGCGTCAGTTTTCTTCCAGTTTCGTATCGTTATATTCATGATTTGCACCCGTCCTTTCAGGATTATACATTTTTATAAAATTCAGGTCACCTCTAAAAATCATCAGCTAAAGCTTTAGCATCTAATATGCCTGCATTAGCTAACGTTGGTTTCTATTATTATATCCTACTGCTATGATGTTGTCAAGACAGAGATTGGAATTTCCGAAAAAATCCTTTGCTCTCATAAGATGATACGCAAATAAAGAAGCCGGGCGATATACGTCCGGCTTTTTTGATATAAAGGATTAGGTATTATAGTACCACATTATGCTATGTCATTGTGAGTTATTAAAAATCCAGAAACTGATTTACGGATATCTTCATTGCAGTCCACAAGGCAATCTGAAATCATTTCTTCAGTCAAAGCATTTCTTTTAATCAGTTCTTCAACTGCATTTAATCGGCAGCACGAGCACAAAGACCTTTCAAAAATAAATATTATAGCTTCAACTGGCATTATTTCAGCATTATCCAATATCGCAGAAACTACACCATGCCAGCTGCTGCTGTTTTCAATGTCAACTGTAATATTATTGAGAAATCCAGTCAGAAATTCCCTGTCGCTGTCAGAGTAGTTATTGACAAGCATTTCAAGGGCAACGGCAGAATAGCCGTTTTTTAGCTGATTTATTGCTAAATCATGGGATTCGGGACACTTTACATAAAGCAAAGTCTCCATTGCCGTTTCACGAAGCTTTTTATTCTTTGAACCGGTATACTTTATCAGAAGTTCTGAATCCAGCGGAAATACATTATATCGTGATGCAAATGGCTTAAGCAGTAATGCTTTTGTATTTTCATCAACTTCATTTTCAGCAGCTTGGGCAAGTTTTATTTTCTCTTGTTCATCAGTACATCTTATCTGAATCATATCTGCCAGTGAAGCTTTTCCTG
>JAEDLA010000132.1 GCA_016295545.1 Oscillospiraceae bacterium
AAGAGTTTTTATTAATTATAGCACTTTGAATCTTTGCTGTCAAGAATATATTTCAGAGTAAAACTTGACTAATCGTCAATAATACATTATAATAATATCAGACAATAAAATTTTAAGGAGATTGTGTTATGAGTGAATGTTCACATGACTGCTCAAGCTGTTCAAGCAGCTGTGCAGAAAGAAAAGAACCCCAGAGTTTTCTTGAAGAACCTAACAAGCTGAGCAAGGTCGGCAAGGTCATAGGCGTTGTCAGCGGTAAGGGCGGAGTCGGAAAAACTATGGTATCATCGCTTCTTGCCGTAAGTATGCAGAGACTTAACAAGCACGTCGGTATTATGGACGCTGATGTTACAGGACCGTCTGTGCCAAAGGCTTTCGGCATAAAGGGCAAGGCTGAGGCAGGAGAGTTCGGAATCTATCCTACAGCAAGCAAAATGGGAATTGATGTAATGTCAGTAAATCTTCTGCTTGAAAATGATACCGATCCTGTTGTATGGCGTGGTCCTGTTATCGGCGGCGTTGTAAAGCAGTTCTGGACGGACGTTATCTGGAAAGATGTTGACTATCTTTTTGTTGATATGCCCCCCGGAACAGGAGATGTTCCGCTTACTGTGTTCCAGTCCCTGCCGGTTGACGGAATCGTTATAGTTACTTCTCCGCAGGAGCTTGTTTCAATGATAGTAGGCAAGGCTGTGAAAATGGCTAAGCTTATGAATATACCGATAATCGGAATCGTTGAGAATATGAGCTACTACGAGTGCCCCGACTGCGGAAAGAAAATCAATGTTTTCGGTGACAGCCACCTTGAGGAGACTGCTGCTGCATATAATATTCCGGTTCTTGCACGTATTCCTATATGTACAGACCTTGCAAAGGCGTGTGATAACGGAACAATAGAGCTGTTCGAGGGTGACTGGCTCAATGATGCTGTTGAAAAGATAGCTGAGCTTTAATAATAATAAAAAGTGCCATAGTATTTACGTTTTTCGTAGGTACTATGGCACTTTTTTTCACAATTATTGCCCCCCTCCCTTTGAGGGAGGGCAGATTTATTTAATTATACAGGAAAACTTACGTGGGAGGGTGAAATGCGCTCCGGTCGCTCACCGGCGCTCCGGTCACTCACCGGCGCTCACCGGGTTCACCGGCGGTTTATTCGGCGTTTACAGCCATAATAACTTCGGTAAGGAGATTAGCAGGAAGCTGCTCATAGCGCAGGAATTCAAAGGTGAAGCTTCCAAGACCTCTTGTGGTCTGCCTGAGATACATTGCAAAGTCGTGCATCTCACGTACAGGAACTTCTGCCTGAATAAGTGTAACGCCGTTGGAAACTGGCTCCATGCCGAGAACTCTGCCTCTGCGCTTGTTAAGCTCACCCATGATGTCGCCTGTCTTGTCGTCGGGAGCGGTTACCTTTAATTCGCCGATAGGTTCAAGCATAACAGGATCAGCCTGTCTCAGACCTTCCTTATAGGCGATAGAAGCGGCTGTTTTGAATGCCATTTCTGAGGAGTCAACCGGATGATATGAACCGTCAACGAGGATAGCTTTAAGTCCTACAACAGGACAGCCGGCGAGAACGCCTTTTTTCACAGATTCCTCAAGACCTTTCTGAACGGCAGGGAAGAAATTCTTCGGAACAGCGCCGCCGAATACTCTTTCCTCGAAAACAAGAGTGTCACTGAGACAAGGCTCAAATTCGATCCAGACGTGACCGTACTGACCGTGACCGCCGGACTGCTTCTTGTGCTTGCCCTCAACCTTGACCTTTTTGCGGATAGTTTCTCTGTAGGCAATTTTGGGAACAGAGAGATTAATGTCAACTCCGAATTTGCCCTTTAACTTAGCAGCGGCAACCTCGATATGCTGTTCGCCGAGACCGCTGAGAATCTGTTCCTTTGTATTCTCGTCCTGCTTGTAGTTGAGAGTGGGATCTTCCTCAATAAGACGCTGGATACCTGCGGAAATTTTAGCTTCGTCGCCCTGAGCCTTAGCCTTTACAGCCATTGAATAGCAGGGTGCAGGGAAGTCCATTTGTGAAAACTCTACAATGCGTGAAGCTGCGGAAAGAGTATTTCCGGTGTTTGCTGTGATTTTTGAAGCAGCAACGATATCTCCGGCTTCGGCATAAGCGACTTCGGTCTGCTTTTTGCCCATAAGTGTGTAAAGCTTGCCGATTTTCTCAATGCCGCCTGATGCTGAGTTTACAGCCTCACTGTTGGCGGTAAGCTTGCCGGACATAACTCTTATCATTGACATCTTGCCCACAAAGGGATCGGCAATAGTCTTGAAAACATAAGCAGAGAGGGGAGCGGCCTTGTCACATTCAACCTCAACGATATCCTTTGCAGGATTGTAGGCTTCTGCTGTGAAAACTTCATTGGGCGCAGGGAGAAGAAGCTCCATTTCTTTAAGGAGCATATCGATTCCGGCAAGATTGGCTGCGGAAGTACAGATAACGGGAGTGATTATTCCTCTGTTCATACCGTCGTGAATGCCGTCGATAAGCTCTTTCTGAGTAAATTCCTCACCCTCGAAGAACTTTTCCATAAGCTCATCGGAGGTTTCGGCAACAGCTTCGGAGATAGCTGCAATAAGACCGTCAATACGGTATTCAAATTTTTCAGATATCTCAGCAGTAGGCATATCTGTTTCTACAGGATTGCCCTTGTCATCATATTTGTAAGCCTTCATTTCAATGAGGTTCACATAGGAGACAATTGAACCGTCATGAATCACAGGAACAACAACAGGACATACAGTAGGACCGAAAACGGTTTTCAGCTCAGTGAAAACGTTGAAGAAGTTAGCGTCCTTGTCGTCGATCTTAGTAACAACGAACATTTTTGACTTGCCCTGTTTCAGAGCTTCATCGTAGGCTTTTCTTGCACCGACCTTTACGCCTGACTTGGCTGAAACGGTGATAAGAACTGTATCGGCTGCACGAACGCCCTCTGTCATTTCGGCGGCAAAGTCGAAAAGTCCGGGGGTATCGAGCATATTTATCTTAATATCATTATATTCAAAGGAGGCAAGTGAAGTGTTTATAGAAATTCCTCTTTTGATTTCTTCCGGATCGTAGTCGCAGACTGTTGTACCGTCAGCAGTCTTTCCCAGTCTGTCGGAAGCACCGGCCTTATAGAGAATTGCCTCTGCAAGGGAGGTTTTTCCTGAACCGTTGTGACCTGCTAAAGCTATGTTTCTTATTTTGTTGACATCGTAATATTTCATA
The DNA here is from genome assembly GCA_016295545.1 of Oscillospiraceae bacterium. Taxonomy (GTDB): domain Bacteria; phylum Bacillota; class Clostridia; order Oscillospirales; family Ruminococcaceae; genus Ruminococcus. The sequence goes on from JAEDLA010000132.1 coordinate 3,233, forward strand.
ATGAAAACTCCTCTTGAATGCAATTTTACCTGATATGCAGGCTGACAGCTGTGCTGCTTTTTAATTATAAAGTATTTTTGAATAAATTGCAATATATCTCAATAATTTTCGACATTTTATATTATACACTTCTGATTTTTTTGTTCATATCTAACAATTCACCGGAGATAAGTCTGCTTTTTTCTTTGTGTGATAGCATGGTAAATGCAAAATATCCGGCAGTCCATAATACAGAAAACAGAATTATTTCAGGAATGCTTTCCCCGTCTGCACCGATAATGCGTGTAAGAAGCTCCGATGCTCCCATTGTAAGGAATGCATAGACTACGGGGAGAAGCACTGAACGGAAAAAGTGCAGCTTTACACCGGTATGCCGCAGAACCTTTATCAGACGGGAACAGTTTCCGATAACATTACTTGTGTAATAGGAGGCGGCAATGCCGTAAAAGCCAAAATGAGGCACAAAAATAAGTACAACGGATATCCTTACAGCGTACTCCGCAAGATAATTCAGCGATGAAAAGCCCTGCAGTCCCATGCCCTTTATGAGTGCTTCAAGGATAATTTCAAGGTATATAAAGGGTACAACAGGTGCAATGACTGATATCATTTTTCCGGCAAGCTCTCCGCCGCCCATAAGCTCGCCTATTTCCCTGCCGAAGCGCATGAGGAATGCCGAAGCGAAAACGGCGAAAATCAGCGTGTATTCAATAAGCCGTGCGGAAAGACTTTTTATCCGTTCACGGTTTCCTGCGGCAGAAGCTCTTGCCGCTTCACTGACGATTATCCCGGACATGGAGCATAGTACTACTGAGGGGAAAAACAGCGTGGGAATAACAATGGATTCAAATATTCCGAAGCGGCTGAATGCTTCACTGACTGAGTCGCCATACTGCCGGAGAGTTACAGGGATAAGTGCGTCATTTGTACTGCTGAGCGCCGATGTGATGATACCTCCGCCCATAACAGGAATGGCGAGGGAGACGTAATCCTTAAAGGACAGGGAGGCTTTTCCGTGAAATTTTTCCTTTCGCTTCATAAATAGCACCAGATAAAATACGAGAGAGAAGCAGTTTCCGGCAATTATGCCTGTAATCATAATTGCACAGACACTGCCGTCGGAGGGATTGCGGCTTGCAATTGTGGCAAGTATGATTACAGCAGCTTTTACGGCAAATTCAAGAATATCGGCTGCCGCTGCTGCGGAGGATTTGCGGAATGCATTGAAATATCCCTTAAAGCAGGCGGCAAATGCTCCCGGAATAAGTGCAAGGGGCATCAGTCTTACAGCACGACTCATATCGGAGCTGTGGAAAAAGCGTTCGCCCACTACTCCTGAAAATAAGACGAGTACGGCAGATACAGCTGTGCTGAGAATAAGACATAGTCCAAGTCCGCACAGAAGCACACGGTCAGGATTTTTTTTCCTCTTGCCCAGTTCCTCTGAAATCAGACGGCTTGTGCAGAGAAATGCGCTGCCGTTGGAAACTGTTCCGGCTAAAACAAGAAAAGAGCCTGTCAGTGAGAGTATGCCCATAGCAGATGTACCCAGTTTTCTGTTGATAAAGGCGTTCAGCAGCAGTGCTGATGTATCGAGAAAAAGCTGCATAACGGTCAGCATTATAGTATCTTTTATGATTTTGTTTTTGAACATATCTTCCTCCTGTATACGTATTCTTTATATTCTATTAAATAATTCTGCGAATAATTCTCAGTTTTCCCGGAAACTGTTGTAGCACAACATTCCTGAAATGAATATTATGCTGTAAGAACC
>JAEDLA010000133.1 GCA_016295545.1 Oscillospiraceae bacterium
AGGGACTTTGTCCCTTTGGCAGGGGATTTTAAGGGGACAGCGTCCCCTTAAATAAAACAGTACAAGTAAAAATTGATTTGCGTGCACGGAATAGAGGTAATGGAAATGATAAATGAAAGACTTCAGAAACAGATGAAATTTATGGTTGAAATCGATAAAATGAAGAACATCTACAGGCAGACCTATGTTTTAGGCGAAAACCGCAAGGAAAACGACGCTGAACACAGCTGGCACATTGCTATAATGGCATTCATGCTTGCGGAGTATTCAGCTGAGCCTGTTGATGTGCTGAAAACAATGAAAATGCTGCTTATCCACGATATTGTGGAGATAGACGCAGGTGATACATACTGCTATGATTCCGACGGCTATAAGACAAAAGCCGACAGAGAGGAAAAGGCTGCACAGCGTATTTTCGGACTGCTTCCTGATGACCAGCAGAAAGAATTTTACAGCTTATGGCGTGAATTTGAGGACGGAAATACCAATGAAGCAAAATTTGCCGCAGTCCTTGACCGTCTGCAGCCGCTTACCCTGAATTATACAAAGGACGGCATTTCATGGAAGGAACACGAAGTTCACCGTGAACAGGTGGAAAAGCGCAATCTTACCACAGCTGAAACTGCTCCTGAGCTTGGTGAACTGCTGAATGCAATGCTTGACGATGCTGACTCAAAAGGCTTCTTTATAAAATAATGCACAATTTTTGATGTGATAATTAGGCTGATTTTACTAAAACGCTGATTTTGGTGAAAATATTATGATAATTGCCGTAATGGCTTGAAATTTCTTTCTTTACATGGTATTATTTAGCTTGTCGAACATGGGATAATTCTGTTTTATGGAATTTTTATACAAGGAAGGATTTTATATGAAAGAAAAAATTATTACCGGAAAGGATAAATTATTTGCATGGATAAAACGTGTAAATGACGTGCGAAACCTGAATACTGACAAGTACAAGCGGATAAACACACTTATTCTGGTGCTTTTCCCCTTTTTTATTTGCAGTATGGCTGAGATAAATCAGGGAAAGTACATATCCTCTTACCTGACCTTTATTTATGAAAGACCTTCTGTAATGCTCTTTAATGTAATTATTGCAGCACTTATTTTTTCTCTGCTTCTTGCCGCTGTGAAAAAGGGCTGGATAGCTATTCTGGCGGAAAGTATCGTTTACATGGCACTGAGCACTACAGAGCTTTTCAAATACGGTACAAACGGCAATCACCTTATCCTTTCGGATATGAAGCTTTTCCGGAGCGTAAAGAGCCTTACCTCCTTTGCATATATAAAGATAACACCGCAGCTCATTATATATATGCTTATAGTTTTTGCTTATGTTGCTGCCGCATTCTATTTTAACCCGAAGTTTAAAATCAAGCCTGTGAAGCGTGTCGTTACAGCTGCCTGCTGCGTTATTCCCTGTGTGGGACTTGTTATCTCACCGGCATTCTCCACTCCTATTTATGCACTTTTCAATGTGGATACTACCGCTGCTACAAATACTTTTCTCCTTAATGAGAAATTTGAAAGCAACAGTCTCCTTGCTTTCCTCGTTCAGACCGCTTCTGAAAGCTTCTCCAACAGGCTTGTTGAATCGGATTCCTACACCGAGGAAAATGTTGAGGAGATGATGGACATCGATATTGACACCACTGAGGACTTCAACGGCGGCAAAAAGCCCAATGTTATTGTTGTTATGAGCGAATCCTATGCCGATTTCCGTGCCTTTGACCAGCTTGATGTTGATGATTCCTACTATGAAGGCTTTGACCAGGCTGTTTCAGAAGGCTTCGGCGGTATTGCCATTACCCCTACTTACGCAAGCTTTACAGTACGTTCTGAATTCGAGCTTCTCTTTGGTCTGCCCGTCCGTTCAATAAACGATCCCAATATGCCCCAGCGTGAGCTTGCTGAGCGTGAGCAGCCTGCACTGGCACAGTATTATGACAGCTGGGGATATAAAACTGCATATATCCACCCGTTCCAGAGCAGCTTTTACAGCCGTTCAAGAGTATATGCGCAGTTCGGCTTTGACCAGCTTATCTTCCACAGCAGTGACGAAGAAACAGATTTTACTGTTCCTGTTGAGCGCTTCGGCACCTATGTTGACGATTCTACGATATTTAATCAGATAGAACAGCTTTTAACTGAAACCGAAGAACCCATGTACATTCACACAACTACCATGCAGAATCACCAGCCCTACGACCAGGGCGAAGATCCCGACGACGAATTTCACAATTATTTACAGTGGGTACAGCACACCAATGAAGATCTGACTGCTTTTCTTGATAAGCTCAGTGAGCTTGACGAGCCAACCCTTGTATTTATGGTAGGCGACCACTTCCCCTCACTGAGAGGTGAAACAAGCGTTTACAATCAGCTTGACATCAATGGTGACAACTGCAGCGTTCTCTATGAGCAGAAATATCTCCTCTGGAGCAACTACGGCGCAGATTTTTCATCAGTACCTGAAAACAAGGTATCATTCTTCTATATGCCCTATGTTCTTATGAATATTATTGACGCTCCCCGTGATGCATTTATTCAGAAAATGAACGACTATATGGAGACTATGCCGGTTTACTCCACAAATTATGATTGTACAACTCCACGCTGTGAGGAGCTTGACCTGCTTACATACGACAGAGTTATCGGCGAGGTAATGTCACCCTGCCCTATTCCGGAGGAGATTTTGGAATCAACTGCAAATGATTGATTTTATTATAAAAAACGGCGCAGCCGCAAGGGGGGATTCCAAAGGGTTAATAAACCCTTTGGAATCCCGCTATTAATCACTGCACATTTATTATTGACAATCTACAGCGCCGGTTTATCCGGCGTTTGATATTAATGTCCATTTTTTTATATAAGGAGAATTATTATGAAAGAAATTACTGTCGGAATCAAAGGAACAGCTGAGCTTACTGCGGATAAATCCTGTCTTGCGTCAGCTGTGGGAAGCGGAAGTCTTGATGTTTTCGCAACTCCCTCAATGGTCATGCTTATGGAAAAGGCTGCGTGCAGCTGCCTTGCTGATTACCTTGAGGGCGATGAAACTACCGTAGGAACAGAAATTTCCGTTCAGCACACATCAGCATCTCCTGCCGGTATGAAAATTACTGCCGAAGCTGAGGTTACAGCTGTCAGCGGACGTGAAATAACATTCAGAGTTACAGCCTGGGACAGTGCCGGAGAAATAGGAAATGGCACTCACAAAAGATTCCTTGTGTACGGAGAAAAATTCATGGCAAAAACTGCCGCTAAACTGCCGGATTAATATGCTATCCGGCTTTTTTAACGTCAAAGGCAGCCGGACTGGAAACAGTTTCTGTTTTTTCACATAAAAATCCTTTTTTTTCTATGTGCTATCATATTGTTATCACAAAAAAGCTTATAATTATAAATATAGAAAACAAAGAGAAGCGTTGGATAAAACGTATCTCTGAATATAGAAAGGATGTTATATATGTCTGACAATTACAATGATTTCAATGAAAACGAGAATTCACAGGAAAGCTCAAATTCCTACAGCTATGTGTCAGAAAACTCTGCATCTCCTAAAAAGCCGAAAAAACATACCGGACTTAAAGTTGTTGCATTTCTGCTCTGCCTTGCTATTGTTGGCGGAGGTTCGGTTCAGGTGTACAAATACATCGATAAAAACAGTCCGAAGGTTTCAGAGTTCAGCGATGACAAAAGCGACACTGAATCCAAAGAAGAAAGCTCCTCAGAATCAAAAAACACGTCATCATCTGCCGCTGACAGCAGTTCAGACCTGCCAAGTCTTATAGACCTTGCATCACGTACCGATGCCAAGTCAATTCCTGATATTGTTGACACCATAATGCCCTCTGTTGTGGGAGTTTCCTCAACCTTTGAATACACTTCCTCGGGTATGCAGTCCTTTGGCGGTTTTAGCTTCGGCTTCGGCAATGTTGAACCCCAGACTCAGCAGATGGTTGGTACAGGTACAGGTATCGTTATGACAAAAGACGGCTATATCGTCACAAATGCTCATGTTGTCTATGACGACAGCGAGTATAAATGCGGCGAAGCTGTTGAAGTTTCTGTTCTTTTCTCCGATGATGAGCAGACTCAGAAAGAAGCCAAAATCGTTGCTTATGATACTGAAACCGATATTGCTGTTCTGAAAGTTGACGCAAATGACCTTACTCCGGCATCATTCGGCGACAGTGATGAGCTGAGAGTCGGCGAGCTTGTTATTGCAATAGGAAATCCTCTTGGATTCGACCTTTTCGGCTCAGTTACAAGCGGTATTGTTTCCGGACTTAACAGACAGATTACTATTAACGAAAAAAGCATGAACCTTATTCAGATAGATGCAGCTATTAACTCCGGAAACTCCGGCGGTCCTCTTGTAAACAGCTGCGGTCAGGTTATCGGCATAAATTCAGCAAAAATGTCCTCCAGCTACTCCTCACAGGCAAGCATTGAGGGACTGGGCTTTGCAATTCCTATCGACGAAGCTAAAGTCATAATCGATGACCTTATCAACTACAAGTACGTTAAGGGCAGACCTCAGATCGGTATAAGCACAAGAGATGTAAGCGAGACTGTTTCCAAATATTACAATATCCCTATGGGCGTTTATGTTGCTGAGGTTGCTGAGGGCAGCTCCGCTGAATTTGCAGGAATCAAATCCGGCGACGTTATTATCGGTATTCAGGGCGAAGCTGTAACAACCGGCGAGGAACTGAACAAAATTAAAAACCAGTACAAGGCTGGCGACGAGATTACCCTCACTATAACACGAGGCGGCGAGGATATTGATATAACACTTGTTCTTCAGGAGGAAAATGGAAACATGGCTTCCGGAGAAACCGATGAAAAGGACGATGAATCAGATGATACATCTGACGACAGCAAAGACGTCCAGTAAATCTATGAAATCCACAAAATCTCCATATATTATTGTGATTCTGAATCACAGAACTTCTTCTCCTTATTAAGCAGAAAAGCCGGCATTACAGCCGGCT
>JAEDLA010000134.1 GCA_016295545.1 Oscillospiraceae bacterium
AAAGTCCGATAGATGCGTAAATGTATACTGTGCCGGCTTTTTCCATGCTGTCAATTATTCCGTTTGCCGCAATAAAGAATGAAGCAACGGGCAGCAGTGAATGAATGTTTTTATTTGAGGTCTGTATCTCAGCAAATGCGGCAATGCTTACAAGTGCGGCGGCTGTCAGGATAAGGCTTTTATCTGTGTTGAATGCCGTTATAAGCAGGGCAATTCCTGCAAATACTTCAAAGGAGTACATCACCGGAATAAAGCGTTTATCCTTTTTTGCTGCCATTGTCATGGCAAAGGCAAGAGCTGTAAATACTGCTGAGCAAATGGAATAAGCGTGGGATAGGCAGTATATTTCTGTATGGTCACAGATATATTCAGCGATATATCCGGTCATTATCATAAGGGGAACAGGCAGTGCACCACGGCTGAGCTTGCTGAAAGAATCATTTCGCTCAAAAGCTGTTGCAAGGAGAAGTATCTCGCAGGCAAGTATACTGAGCACGCCGTACTGAACGGGAGCTGAATCGAAAACAAGCATCATACTGCATGAAAATGCAGCTGCTCCGAAAGCTAATTCAGCACAGACGGTGTAAAGAGCCTTAACATGGCTGTATATAAGGGAAAGTCCGATAAGTGCAATGGTAATAATAAGTGCTGCGGCATGACTGTTCATAAAGTCGGACATGAGAACTGAAAGCTCAAATATCATGAAAAGCAGGAAAATACTCTGCACTGACAGCATGATCTTGTTTTTCTTTGCAATGCCATAGAAAGTAAGCTCAGCTATGCAAAGTGCGCAGATAATAAAGCAGGACACGTTCCAGTCTGTCAGCTCAAAAAACAGAACCGGCAGGGAAATAAATCCGTAGAGGATTCGGGCGATATATAATGTGTGGAGTACTGGAGCGGATATCTCTGCACCTTTTTTATTTCCTGCATAGTAGAAAATTCCGTAGAATGCGGCGGCGGAAATACTGCAGAGAAGTGCAAAAATGCTGTATTTCTGTGTTGTTCCGCCGGAGCAGAGCTGTCCTAAAATAAGAGTATATGCGGCAAGTGATGATAAAAGGGAAGAATATCTGTAAAATTTATAGTTGTAGAATTTTGCGCCCAGTGACGAGAATACTGCAAGTACAGCGAGAACTGCGGCGTAAAAGAGCAGACTGCCTTTTCCGGAAATGGAGAACCAGCTGCCGAATATCCGGAAATAGCCGGCTGTTATAACTGTAATGGCGGAAAAAACTGTTCCGAGCATATAAAAGGCGCTGGAGGTGCTTTTTAATTTCAGCCGTTTGCCTGAAAGTGCGCTTATTCCAAAGAAAAGTGCGGAGGCAAGGGCAATTATGCCTGTACGGGCAAGGTCACCGAGATAAAACCATACTGCTGTTGAGAATATGAATCCGGCAAGGATTATAAATGCCACACCGATTCCGAACATTACGGATACTGAATTTGCATGGTGCTTCTTTACAGGAGCAGTCTGCACTTTTGGCACATCAAACATCTCAATTTCTGACTTTTCCTCTGTGCCGGCAGCAACTGGTTCCGAAGCAGTGCTTTCCTTTGCGAAAGGCTGTTCTGTTCCGGAGGCTTTAGCAGTGATGACTGGCTCGTGAACGGGTGGCAGCTGTTCCGGCATGGAAAACAGGTCGGCTGAGCTGATAACAGTTTCCTCTGCCGCAGTATTTTCCGCATTGGGGGTATTCTGAACAGACTGAGGATTTTCTTCTTTAAGATTATGATACTCATAACTGCTGATTCTGCCGCTGTTCAGAAGTGCTTTCAGAAATTTCTTTATTTTAGAATTTCCGATGCCAAATCCAATAGTCATCGGTATCAGGACAATAGGGGATAAAACCCATAGAATGAGAAACAAAATCATATTATCACCTGCGCTTTCTAAAATTTAGATGTCTGACTTAATCTGTCTTTATTATACAGTAAACAGGAATAAATTTCAATATGTCATGCGTAACGGAATACAGTGACATTTGTCACTGATTTATGGAGGCGAATGGTGATAACTGTCTGTGATGATGGTGAACAAAATATCCCATCGAGCACGAGAACAATTTATAATTTATTTACAAACGAATCTATTGATTCTTTTGTCTCTTTATGTTATAATTTAAGAGGATATTTAACCTCTTTACAAGGAGATGAAATGTACATGGTTAAATCTGTTGATAATAATAAACGTGTCAGAAGAATAATTGCAACTATGACTGTATGTTATGCCCTTATAATTTCCGTTGTTACCGCCGGTATTTCTGTACTGGCTATGAATAAAATCGATGATGCACTGAAAACAAAGGTAAGCAGTATGACATCAGCTCTGAATGTTCAGATGAAAATGAATCTGGACAGCTACCTTTCAAGAATAGAAACTACAAGTACGCTTGTCTTTGCTGAGGAGGAGGCTTACCTGTACGATGCAACAAAAGAGGGGGCTGACGGCTATGAAGCTCTCAGCACGGAAAAAATAATTTCCGATAAGCTTTTTGATATATGCATTATGGAGAACTTTGTGGATTTTGGTATCGTTTACAGCAATAATCACATTGTAGGCAAGATTTCCAATGGTACAAAGGAGCTTTTCGGAGAGGCACTCTATACAGACCTATCCTCATTTATCAATCGCCAGCGTACCCATGACGGCTGGAAAACCAACTATAATGACAATTACAAGCGTATTTACTATGTTAAGAGAATAAATGAAAATGCTGTGCTTGTTGCTTCTTTCTATACCAGCGAGCTTGAAAGCGTTTTTGAGCACCCCGACGGTCTGGGAGATATTACTATCCGCCTTGCCGAAAATAACGATGTTCTTATTTATTCCTCTGTCGAGGGTGAAACAGGCGGCACTATTCCTGATGAAATATTTTCAAGATTAAATGGTCAGACCTCAGCCGCCTTTATGGACGACCAGTACCTTATTACTGTAAACAGCTGCGGTGACGACTGGAAAGTTATCGGCTCTGTGCCTACTGAAATTATACTGAAAGAGAAAAATGAGGTTCAGGGCTACATTATTATAATAGGTATAATCTCCGCCGTTATCGGTATTGCTCTCAGCGTTCTGCTTTCTCTGAGAATTTATATGCCTGTTGATGATATGGTGAGCAATCTTAATAAAAAAGCTCAGATAGACCTCCTTACAGGCGTGCTCAACAAGCGCTCCTTTGAGGAAAGAGCTGATATGACTTTGAAAAATGCAGGAAAGGACTCACGCTGTGCCATTATTCTCCTTGATGTTGATAACTTCAAGGGCGTTAATGATACTCTTGGTCATTCCTACGGAGATAAGGTGCTTGCCAATATCGGAAATATTCTTCGCTCCGTTTTTCGTGGTGAAGATATTCTCGGACGTCTTGGCGGTGACGAATTCTGCGTCTGCATTGAGGTGAAATCCTCTGATCCGGAAGATATTATCCGTACTGTGGAGCATAAGTGCGCTCAGCTTTGTGAGGCTTTCCACAGCAACTACACCGGTGATGACAACAGCTACAAAATATCTGCAAGTATCGGTGCTTCTGTATGTCCCGACAACGGACGGAGCTTCAGCGAATTGTATGCCTGCGCTGATAAGGCTCTTTATAATTCCAAGCACAAGGGCAAGGATACTTATACAATTTACAGAGAGGAGCTTAAATAATGAAACACAGACTTTTTCTGGCAGCTGCTGTTTCAGCGGTTTTTGTCCTCTCCGGCTGCGGCAGCAAGCCTGTTATTACATCTAAAGATGAGCAGACTGAAATAACCCTTTCATGGTGGGGAAATGATGAGAGAAATGAATACACTCTCGAAGCTGTGAAAATCTTTGAGCGACTTCATCCCGATATTAAAGTAAACTGCAACTATTCCGAATGGTCAGGTTATCAGGCAAGATTCAACGTTCAGATGGCTTCCAATACCGAAGCGGACGTTATGCAGATAAACTATGCGTGGGTTCAGCAGTTTTCTCCGGAGGGAGACGGCTTTTACGACCTCAATCAGCTCAGTGATACAGTTGACCTTACCAACTTTACCGAAGATGAGCTGAACTATGGTATGAAGAACGGCAGGCTCAATGCTGTTCCAATTGCCCTGAATACCCAGACAGTTTATATAAATAAGACTGTTTATGATAAGTACGGTCTTAGTACGCCAAAAACGTGGGACGATATTTTCGCTGCCGCAAAGGTTATGAACGGCGAGGCGTATCCGATTTCCATGACTTCAAAGTCCTCATGGTTTTATATCGTGTCCTATGCCGAACAGGTTACCGGAAAGCAGTTTATGACTTTGGACGGCAAGCTTAATTTTACTGCTGACGATATCAGGATTATGCTGGATTTTTACAAGCAGCTTATCAATGAAAAGGTTATGCCGCAGGTGGAGTATTTTGACCGTCTCAATATAGATTCCGGACAGTACGGCGGCTGTGTTGCATGGCTCAGTGACGCTTCCGGTTACTGCGGTACGGCTGAGGAAAACGGCTTTGAATATATTGTGGAGGATTACCCTGTTACCGACGGCAAGGAGCTTAGCTGGTATGCCAAGCCTGCAACAATGTACGCAATAAGCCGGAATACAAGCTATCCGGAGGAATCGGCAATACTCCTTGACTTTCTTCTGAATTCTCCGGAAATGGCGGAGCTGCAGGGAATAGAAAAGGGCATTCCACTGTCGGACTCTGCTCAGGAATATCTTTCTGAAAATGATATGCTGACAGGTTTGCAGTATGACGCATTCCTGAAAATGACGGATTATTCGGACAGTCTTTCGGTAATCAGTCCTTATTTTGAAAATACTGACCTTATTGACGAGTTCCGTGACGGCTGCAACAGTGTTCTTTACGATAAAATAAGTTCCGAAGAAAAGGCACAGGAGCTGTATATCAGATTTAATGAAATTTTAAATGGTGTATGAAATTGTAAATAGGACAATCAAATAAAAAACGGCGAAGCCGCAGGTGGGATTCCAAAGGGTTTATTAACCCTTTGGCAGGGGG
>JAEDLA010000135.1 GCA_016295545.1 Oscillospiraceae bacterium
TCCCCCTGACAACGCAGTAAATCAAGCGCAGCGATGATTTACGGACGCTCCAGCATTACTCCCCTCGGCTTGCCCGACAAAGTAATTATCGCTATTTAATCGCCTAAGAATATACGGTCTGTCTGTAAAGACAGATAATTATACAAAATTACTGCACTTCTTAATTATAATACAAATGGTATAATATGTAAAGATGGTGAAGTATGAAAGAATCAGGCTTATTTTGACTGATTTTTGTGAGATTTTATAGTATCACGAAATATTTTCCGCTTTTTTGTGCAGTTTAACAAAGAAAGGACTTTAAATGAAAGGATATAGAATAAGTCTACTCCGTCACGGAATGACTGAGGCTAACGAAAAAGGTATCTACATAGGCAAAACAGATCTTCCCCTTTCCAGTAAGGGAGCAAGTCAGCTCTGCGCTAAAATGGACGAGTATGATTATCCCACAGTCCACAGAGTATATTCCTCGCCCCTGAAAAGATGTACTGAAACTGCGGAGATACTCTTTCCCTCCACAGAAATGTGTACCGTTGATGACCTGCGTGAGCTTGACCTCGGCGCATTTGAGAACAAAAGCGTTGATGAGCTTATCAACAGAGAGGACTACAAAAAGTGGCTCAGGGGCGGCAAGGACAACCGTCCTCCCGGCGGTGAAAGCCTTGAGGAGCTTACTGCCCGTACATATAAGGCACTTCACGAAATTATTATGGACATGATGAATGACGGACTTACCCACTGCGCTGTTATCACTCATGCCGGACTTATCTCCAATATGCTGTCCTGCTTTGGTCTGCCGAAATATGATCCGAAAGACCTCAATGCCGCTCCCGGAGAGGGATTTGAGATAATCGTCACTGCTCAGATGTGGCTTAACTCTCAGGCGTTTGAAATACTCGGCATTGTTCCCTACGATAAAATTCCGGAAGATGAAGATTATTACTCCTTTGAATAATTCTGCCTGAAAAGCTTCATAATATCAGAAAAAGGAGATTCGTTATGAAGCTGAAACAAATCACTGCTTTTGCGGACAGGCTGCTTAAAGGCAGACGCTCCGCCGCTTTGCTGGTCTGCCTTATGCCGCTTGGGACAGTGCTTTTCTTCCGTCTCGGAGAAGCCGCAATGTACAGCATTATCCTCTATTTCAGCGGTATGGCACCTGCCGGACTTTTTTCCGGAGACAATCCCGTTCAGCAGCTTGCCGCAATTATATGTACTCTGCTGCGGTACCTTGCCGCTGCTCCCATGATTTACGGTGTGGCATACTGGTATCTGAAAATCTGCGATGATGAAAACAGAAAGCGCCGGATACACCTTTCTCCGGTCATTCTGAATGCCCGTAATTACCGCAGAAGTCTTGCGGCTCTGCTGCTTTCAAAAGCAGTCGGATTTGTTTTTCTTATCCCCTCTGCCTTTTTCGGAGCTATGGCAGTCCGTTTCATCTCTGACAGCCTGAACAATACAAGGGGACTTCAGCTTCTTATGGCTGTACACAGCTCTGTTACAGCAGTCATTGCACTGGGTTTATGGATATGGGCGAAAACAGCTCTGCTTGCTCTGCCATTTCTGCTTGTGAGATTTCCGGAAAGGAACGTTTTCAGACTTGTTTACGACTCTTTCCGCTTCATGAGGGGCAGGAGAACTACCGCATTTAAAATTTTTGCACACTATTTGCTGCCAATGCTTCTTATTGTGACCATTCCCTTTCTGCTGCCGGAGCTTTTTGCGGCTTTCTCACTTTTTATCAGCATTTCTCTCAGAGAGGACGAATACCTTGAAGAAAATCATTTTTACAGTAGACACCGACAAACCGGCGGAGCTTCAAAGCTTTCTGCGTGGGCAAAAAGGCGTTTCACGGCGGCTTCTGACAAAGCTGAAGCGGCTGGAATCAGGGATAACCTGTAACGGAAAGCCGGCAAGAAGCATCGACACCGTTTATCCCGGAGATGTAATTGCTCTGAAATGCCCTGACAGCGGCGGACTTGAACCCAATTTCTCCCTGAATGTGCCGGCTGTTTTTGAGAATGAAAATCTCATTGTTTTCAATAAGCCTGCCGGAATGCCGGTTCACCCCTCTATACGTCATCAGGGCGATACACTGGGGAATTACTTTGCAAGCCTTTTTCCGGAGCTTACCTTTCGTCCGGTGAACCGCCTTGACCGTGACACCTCCGGACTTTGCGTCATTGCGAAAAATGCTCTTGCCGCCAGCGGCTTACAGGGAGAATGCCATAAAATATACTATGCGGCAGTTCACGGAATTATTGAGGAATCCGGCACTATCGACGCTCCGATTGCACGCCGCCAGCAGTCTATTATTACAAGGTGCGTAAGCCCTGAGGGCAGATGTGCTGTCACTCATTACAGGCGGCTGAGCTTCAATGAAAAATACTCCCTTGCAGAAATCGTTCTGGAAACAGGACGTACTCATCAGATACGTGTTCACTTTTCACATATCGGACACCCCCTTGCCGGAGACGACCTGTACGGCGGTCTGAGGGAGAATATCTCCCGTCAGGCACTCCATTGCGGCGAAATGAGCTTCACCGAGCCTGTTTCAGGAGAACCTATTACCGTAAATGCTCCTCTGCCTGATGATATTGAGGGGCTGTTCTGACAACTAATATATACAGGAGGAATTTAAAATGGAAAAAATCGCAAGCTTTCAGGTAGACCATACAAAATTCAGCGTGGGTATGTACATATCCCGTATTGACGGAGATATTGTTACTTACGACATACGCATGGTAAAGCCCAACGGCGGAGTATATATATCAAATCCCTCACTCCATACCATTGAGCACCTCTTTGCAACCTATGCAAGAAATTCATCTGTGGCTGACAAAATAATCTACGTCGGACCAATGGGCTGCCGCACAGGCTTTTATCTGCTTACACGTTCACTTCCTCATAATGAAGCAATCAGCCTTGTGAAAGACGCTTACAGCTTCATTGCAGGATTTGACGGCGAAATTCCCGGCTGCTCCGAAAAGGAGTGCGGCAATTACCTTGAGCATGACCTTGAAGCTGCAAAAAAGGACGTTCTTCCGCTTCTGAAAAGGCTGGAGAACTATACGGAGGAAATGCTCAGCTATCAGTGGCATACCGATAAAAAATAGAAAGGAGCTGTTTTTATGGATAAGGAACGTCTTGACGATTCGCAGGACGATAATATTTCACCTGCTGCGGACGTTTCTCACAAAAATATTTTCATCAGGCTTGCTGACAAAGCTGCCAACTTTTTCATGCGTATCGGTCTGTATGGCATAAAGCTCCTTGCCGCCCTGCTTCTGGGCATAATAAAGAGCATTCATTTCTTTTTCTCAGAGCTGTGGAGCATTGTCCGGGCACTGGGAAAAGGTTTGCTGTGGATTATAAAATCTGTCGTAAAACCTTTTACGGAGCGAATGAAAATCACTGCTGATATGCAGAGGGCACTAAGGAAAGCTAAAAAAGAGGGAAAATCTGCCTATATCAGGACTTTCATCAAATGTGCGGGAGCATACCTTTTCGGTGAGGGCGGAGTTTTCTACACTGCTTTCAACTATATACTCCCTATCGTTGCCGCCGCTTTTCTTATCGGCGTTATCAGGTACGGTTCAGGTCTTGAATATGGTATCTGCGTGGAATACAACGGCAAGGAGATAGGTATTATATCAGCAGAAGCTGACTTCGATAACGCTGCCCGTGAGGTTCAGCAGAGAATTGCTTATTCCGATGAAGATGAACAGATAGACTTCTCCCCTGAATTTTCACTGAAAATAATCTCAGACAGCGAAAAGATTATAAGCTCCGCTCAGCTTGCCAATGAAATGCTTGCTGTATCAAACCATGAGCTTACCGAAGCTTTCGGAATTTACATTGACGGCGAATTTATCGGCGCTGTCAAGGATAAAGAGCCTGTGGAGGATACGCTGACCAATATCCTCCTGAATTACAAGGTTGACGGAATTGTCCGTGATGTCTCATTTAAAAATAAGATAGAATACACCGACGGTATTTACCTTACCGACAGCGTTATGGACGAACAGGCGGCTATCGACCTGCTTACCTCCAAAAAGCAGAGAAACAGCACCTATGTTGCAAAAGCAGGAGATTCTCCTGCGGTTATTTGTCAGAAATACAATATGACTGCTGAGGATTTCAAAAGGCTTAATCCAAAGGTAGAAGATACCTGCACTGAGGGACAGATCGTCACCGTTGTGGAAAACGAAAGCTACCTCCCCATTCAGTATATCCGTGAAATGGATACGCTTTCTTTCCTCGATTACGAAACAATCGAAGTTGAAACAAGCTCTCTGAATGTAGGTACTACGGCAGTCCTTGTCAAGGGTGAAAGAGGTGAAAAGCAGAGCAGCATCGAGATAACCTACATTGACGGTATCGAACGTGCCCGAAAGGTAGTAAGCTCCAAAGTCACCAAAGAGCCTGTAGTCGAGCAGATTGGCATCGGCACATATACTGCCAAGCCGTCAAGCTCCTCAACTGTTCTCACCGGAAACGGTCAGTTCGGCTGGCCTGTGGACGGCGGCTACATCAGTGATCCGTTCATAAGTGACAGAAATCATAAGGGACTGGATATTGCCGCTCCCGGAGGTACGGACATTTACGCTGCCGCAGACGGAGTTGTTGTTTCTGCCGGATTTAATTCCGGAGGCTATGGCTTCTTCGTTATGATAGACCACCTTGACGGATACCAGACAGTCTACGGACATTGCAGTGCGCTCTTTGTTGTGGAGGGACAGACTGTTACACGAGGTCAGCTTATTGCGGCTGTGGGTACGACAGGAGATTCCAACGGTAACCACTGCCATTTCGAGGTCAGAAATCTTGGACTATGCTACGATCCGGCGCTGTTTATCAATACTGTGGACAGCTACGTCAACGATGACAGAGATGATTAAACTATTATAAATAACTATTATAAAGCGGCGAAGCCGCACGGGGGATTCCAAAGGGTTTATTAACCCTTTGGCA
>JAEDLA010000136.1 GCA_016295545.1 Oscillospiraceae bacterium
TTCTGGCTCTGACCAAAAAATCCCCAAAAGCATCGGATCGTGTATAATACAGTATACCACAGAAAGGAGGTGATTGTCAATGGCGATTGTATTATATGCCCGCAAATCCGTTGAGCGTGAAAACAGTATAAGCTGTGAAACACAAATCGAATACTGTAAAGCTATGATAAAGCCTGATGAACGTGACGAGAAGGTAATTACCCTTGTTGACAACGGATTTTCGGGCGGGAATGTTGACCGTGACGGATTTCAGAAGATGATGAAGCTTATTCGCAATGGTAAGGTAAGCAAGGTCATTGTATACAAGCTTGACCGAATAAGCCGTTCCCTCTCGGACTTCGTGAATATTCTGCAGGAATTCAAGGAGCATAAGGTTGAATTTGTGTCCTCACAGGAATCCTTTGATACCTCCTCACCTTACGGGGAGCTTATTGTAAAGCTGCTGATGGTATTTGCAGAGTTTGAAAGGACTTCCATAATCAACCGTGTTACTCAGGCATATGCTCACAGAAGTGAGCTGGGCTTCTATATGGGTGGCAGACAGCCTTACGGGTTTGAGCTTGTGCCAACTTTTATCCATAATAAAAAGACGAAAATGCTCAGCCCAATTCCCGCAGAGATCGAGCAGATACGTTACATATTTGAGGTATATGCTGAGGAGAATGTTTCTCTAAGGCGGCTTCAGGCTTTGTTGCTTGCAGAAGGAAAAACACCGCTGAACGGCAGTGATTGGACCACTGCCAAATTATCTGCAATTCTGAAAAATCCGATATATGTTAAGGCTGACTCGGATATTTATGATTATTACGAACGTCACGGAGTTCGTATGATAACTGACAGCACGCTGTTCACAGGGGAATATGGTGCTCAGCTTTACGGACACAGCAAGCACCAGTCGTGTGACCCCGACTGGTCTGATATGAAGCTGGTTCTCATGACACACGATGGTGTTGTTGATTCGGATATCTGGCTGAAATGTCAGAGAAAGCTTGAGAAAAACAAGCAGATCACAAACAGCTACAGCAATCCCACAAGCTGGCTTGCAGGCAAGGTCATCTGTAAAAAATGCGGACATACTATGACGACCATCAAAGGAAAGGTAAACAAAAGCGGAGAAATACGCCGCTATTTCAACTGTACGGGTAAATCTCATAAAAAGACCTGTACGGGACCTAAGTGCTCCATTTACGCTGAAAACCTTGAAAATATGGTATATGACTGCATTTCCGAAAAACTGTCTGACATAAAAGGATTCAGAAATACCAATAAAAAGAACCACGCAGCAGAGATCAATGATCTGAAGCTAAAAATCAAGGCTGTGGAGAAATCGGAAACGCAGCTTATGGATACATTGCTTTCAGGTGGCTGTAACGGTCATCTGCTGGAGCTTGCAAATCAAAAAGCAACTCAGCTGAAAAATGAGAAGGCTGTCCTTTATGACAGAATTGAAGAGCTTAGCTGCAATGATGAAGGAACAGCTGCTGTTATCGATCTTGCAAGGTCCTGGAAAACTGCAGGATATGAAAACAAAAAATCTGTGGCACTCATAATGATAAATAAAATAATTATAGATGAAGAAGGAGATGCTCAGATCGTCTGGAATATTTGAAAATTAGAAGGGGCTGCTGCAGCATTTTGCCGCAGCAGTCCCCTTTCAATATGATGATTACGCATAAATGCCAATCGCAGATCAGTCTTATTTCTCCAAGCTGAAATCAGCACCGTTTTCAGTCAAGCTGTCATGGCCTATCCAAAGAGTAAAATCTCCGGGCTCGCTGACAAACTGCATATTTATATCGTAAAATCTTAGCATATATTCGGTGATCTCAAATGTGACAGTTCTTTTTTCTCCTGCTTCAAGGCTGACCTTTTGCAGACCCTTCAGCTCACGGAGAGGTCTTACAACACTGCCTTTAATATCCCTGATATAAAGCTGAACAGCTTCCTTGACCGACCTGTCGCTTTTGTTTTCCAATGTGACGCTTGCCTTGATTTTGCTATTGTTTTTAAGAACATTTTTATCAAGAGAAACTGCCGAATACTTGACCTCACTGTAAGAAAGTCCGTATCCGAAGGGATAAAGCGGCACGTTGGGAACGTCCATATAATTTGAAATAAAGGGATAGAAACCGTCTGTTTTCGGCTTTGGTCTGCCTGTTGAAAAAGCTGCGTAGGAAAGCGGGAGCTGTCCCGAACAATAAGGCATACTCATTGAAAGTCTGCCTGACGGATTGACATTTCCAAATAGAATATCCGCCAGCGCATAGCAGCCGCAGGAGCCGGGCAGCCACGCTTCTATAAGGGCGTTTGTCTTTTCCGCAAGCTCGGGAAATGCAAGAGGTCTGCCGCCGAAAAGCACGGTTACAATGTTCTTGTTCACACCATAGACTGCATTAAAAAGCTCTGTGTGACTCTTTGAAAGGGAAATATCAGCCTTGCTAAAGGATTCCCCCGATTCTGTCTGATTTTCACCCAATGCCAAAATTACAACGTCCGCTTTTTCCGCTGCCGCAAGCATATTTTCCGTTATTTCATCGGAGGGAACAAAGGTCACGTCCGCATTGGGATATAACTCCTCTATCGCTCTTTTCAATGTTACTGTCTGCGATTTGTCCACAAATAACGCCCATGATCCTGTAATTTCATTATCGTCCGCAAGCGAGCCGACAACTGCTATTTTCTGCTTTTCACAGAGCGGCAGTACGCCGTTATTTTTGAGCAGTACGGTGCTCTCTTCCGCCGCTTCCCGTGACAGCTTTCTGTGCTCCTCACAGAAATGATATTCCTTTTCGTCCTCCTCGGAAGCGTCCTTATAGGGATTTTCAAACAGTCCCAGCTTATTTTTCAGAACGAGGATACGCATTACCGCTTCATCAATAAGTCTTTCGGGAACCTCACCGTCATTTACAAGAGCTTCGAGATTTTGCAAATAACACTCGCTCACCATATCAATATCACAGCCCGCCTCTATGGACTTTTTGGCGGCGTCCCCGTTGTCGTTAGAACTGCCGTGTGTGACAGATTCGCTTATTGCGGCGTAATCGGAGATGACTACTCCGTCAAATCCCATATCCTCACGGAGAATATCTCTTAACAGCCTTTTATTAGTAGTGCAGGGCTGACGGTCTATGGTGTTGAATGCTGTCATGACCATGCTTACTCCCGCTTTTACTGCCGCACGATAGGAAACAAGATAGTCCTCGAAAAGAGTATGCTCGGAAAGCTCGGCAACGTTGTAGTCCCGTCCGCCCTGAACTGCACCGTATGCCGCAAAATGCTTTATGCAGGAAGCCATTTTTCCCTTTTTGCCGAAATCGTCACCCTGAAAGCCCTTTACCAGACTTTCCGCCATTCTTGCGTTAAGCCACGGATCTTCTCCCGTTGATTCCATACATCTGCCCCAGCGGCTGTCCCTTGCAAGGTCTATCATAGGTGAAAATGCAACGTGTACTCCTGCCGCCGCTGCCTCCTTTGCCGCTGCGGAGGTTATTTTTTCCGCAAGCTCGGGGTCAAAGGTCGAACCTATTGCAATAGGCACGGGAAATCCGGTTTTATAACCGTGTATAACATCTGCCATAAATAATGCAGGAATATGATGAGGCTGCTTTTCCATCATTCTGTCCTGAAGATCTTTAAGATGAGCCGCTCCATGTTCACCCAGAACACTTCCCGTTCTGTAAGGCTGATCGGGAGTCAATTTTAGATCGACAACCGGACCCGTATAGGTATCTATATGTCCGAAAAATCCGCCGTGAAGTTGAACGAGCTGTTCAATTTTCTCCGACAGGGACATATCCTTCAAAAGCTTTTCAAGCTCTGCTATTTTCATGGTATATTACCTCTTTCATGCATTATTTTCATTATAAACTCAGTTTTGTCGACCTGATATTTCCTAACTTCGTATTTATCATTATATCAGAAAATCCTTCTAAAATCAACCAAATGTTGTGACCCGGATTTATCAAATTATTCATTTCCTACAATCGGCAGAAGTATTTTCTATCAAAATAATGCATTTTCAACTAAGCAAATTTTCAAGCAAAAAAAATCGCCGATTTTCTTTGTACATTTGTACTATATTATCATTTCAGCGAGCTATTGTGTTTTGTTGCAAATACATAGTTGTGTATTCTATATTAATATATTCGATAATTTGATTTTACATGCTTTTGAGATTATAATGAAATCATACTAAATTGATAAGTGATTTAAGGTTTGAATAATTATGTATTATTCTGAACCGGAAAGAGGTAAGAAAAATGGAAAAAACAGTTCAGGAAAAACGCAAAAGCTTATATCGCATTATTGCGGTAGGTCTTATGGCAGCTCTTGTATACTCGGGAAATTATCTGCAAATCAAGATACCTAATGGCGTGCTTGTTACAAGAATACATTTCGGCAATTCAATGTGCCTGCTGGCAGGTCTGCTTTTCGGACCGCTCACAGGCGGACTTGCTTCCGGTATCGGTGCTGCATTGTACGATCTGTTTGACCCTGTATATATCGTATCGGCACCATATACCTTTATTTCAAAATTCGCAATGGGCTTTGTTGCGGGTCTTTTGAACCGTCATGCAATGTTTAAGGAAAAAGAAAGGGTAAACACAATTGTATCCGCAGTAATAGGACAGCTTGTCTACATTTTCCTTTATCTTCTCAAATCCTATCTGACCATACTTATTCTCGGCGGAACTACCGAAGCTGCATGGGCTGCTGTCGGTACAAATGCTCTCACATCTTCCGTTAATGCGGTTATTGCCGTTGTCGTTTCCGTTCCCCTCTACTATATGCTGAAAACAGCACTCAAATCTACAATGATAGGCAAGCTCATAACCGAGCGAAAGCCTTCAAAAGCAAAGGAATGGTTCAATCCGCTTACAATTGTCCTCACCATCTTTGCAATTGTGGTGACTATCCTGTATACAGTCGATCTTGCTGCAACCAGAAAAATTCAGGCAGCTCAGGACG
>JAEDLA010000137.1 GCA_016295545.1 Oscillospiraceae bacterium
CACCCCCTGCCAAAGGGTTAATAAACCCTTTGGAATCCCACCTGCGGCTTCGCCGCTTTTATTGCCTCGTTAATAATAATTATAATATAAAGCAGATAAGTCCGCTGCACCCGTCATTAATAACACGTTCCAGTGTTTCCTGAATCTTCATACGTGCATCAACAGGCATCTTGAACAGCTTATTGTGAAGTCCCTCATTCACAAGCTCATGGAGAGACTTTCCAAAGATATTCGACTCCCATATTTTAGTCGGATCATCATCAAAGCCGTCAAGAAGATACATAACAAGCTCCTCGCTCTGCTTTTCAGTTCCCACAATAGGACTAATGGTCGTATTGATATTTGCTTTCATAATATGCATTGACGGAGCAGCGGCTTTCAGCTTAACTCCGTACTTACCGCCCTGTTTTATGATTTTAGGTTCTTCAAGGGTAAGCTCCTCCATTTCAGGCATAACTATGCCGTAGCCGGTAGCTTCGACCTCAGCAAGGGCAGGTTCAAGGCGCTGATAAAGCTTTTTGATGCGGTTAAGCTCCATAAGCAGGGGCATAAGGTCGCTTTCGCTTTCAATCTCAATTCCCGTAGCTTCCCCAAGAATCCTGTAAAACAGACTGCTGTCAAGCTCCGCTGTAATGGTAACACTGCCTTTTCCCAGATCCATACAGCTTATCTCCGCTTTTTCAATATGAGGACACTGAGCCATAGCCTCTGCGGCAAAGCCGGTTTCACGGACTATTTTTATATCCTTAGCCGCCTCACGGATACAGCTCATTATCTCCGTTCTGAGCCAGTGTCCCTTTTCAAGAGTATTTATCCAGCGTGCGGTACGGATATTGATTTCCCTGACAGGGAAAGAGAAAAGTATCTCACGGAGAATCTCCCTTATATCCTCCTCGTCAAGGTCTATGCAGTTCACCGGAATAACCTTGCAGTCGTAGCGGTCAGTAAGGTCGGCACAAAGCTTTTTCACCTCTGATGAGGAGGGACTGACCGTATTCATAATCACAACAAAAGGTTTTCCAAGCTCTTTCAGCTCACGGATAACACGCTCCTCGCACTCCTCATACTCAGCTCTGGGAATATCTGATATTGAGCCGTCAGTAGTCACTACAAGTCCGATAGTAGAGTGGTCGGTTATAACCTTCTGCGTGCCTATTTCAGCCGCCATATTAAAGGGAATCTCCTCGTCAAACCATGAGGTCATGACCATTCGGGGAGCTTCGTTTTCGATATATCCCAGTGAACTGGGAACGATATATCCCACGCAGTCTATCATTCTCACATTGAAGCACGCCCCGTCTCCGAGATTCACCTCAACCGCTTCTTCGGGGATAAATTTCGGTTCAGTAGTCATGATAGTCTTTCCGGCGGCTGACTGCGGAAGCTCATCAACAGCACGTTCACGCTTGAATTCGCTGGTAATATTAGGTATAACGAGAGACTCCATAAAGCGTTTGATAAAAGTGGATTTTCCTGTCCGCACAGGACCTACAACGCCGATATAAATGTCACCATTGGTGCGCTCAGCAATATTGCTGTAAATATCTTTAACCATAGCTTTCTCCTTGCTATTACTTTGGCAATTAAATATCGATAATTACTTCGTCGGGCAAGCCGAGGGGAGTAATACTAAAACGTCCGTAAAGCTTCGCTTCGCTGGCTTTACTTGTTTATCAGGGGGGGCTCTGCTCCCAACGGTCGCCCGTACCCTCTGTCACTTCGTGACATCTCCCTACACTGTAGGGAGTCACCCCTCTTACACCCCCTGCCAAAGGGTTTATACCCTTTGGAATCCCACTTTGGCTTCGCCGCTTTATATAAATATTTTATTGCCTCATTAATAAATTTCAGTTTACAATGGGAATCAGAAGCATACCGCCCTTTTCAAGCCTTTCGCCTGAAAGCTCGTTTTCCGCCATAACAGCCTCCATGCAGGTGCTGTACCTTTTGGCAATATCCCATACTTCCTCGTTTTCCACGCCGTAATAAAGCTTGATTGCGTAGTCTCCGTCACGTTCCTTTTTTACGCTTTCGTCCACAGAAATATCTGCAACTGCCCTGACAGAAGCTGAACTGCATACAGAGATACGTGCAGAAAGCTCAGATTTTGCTGTGAGAACGCCGTCAGAACCGATATTGTAGGAAACTCCTGTTACACTTATTTCCGCAGAAACAGCTGCGCCAGCAGTCTCAGGCTCAAAGTCCAGAGACTCCTCAAAAGCCACGTCCTTATCAGGCATTACTATAAATCCGGAGCTGTCCTTTGCCACTGTTGTATAGGTTAGCATTCCGCTTATAATAAGCTTCTTATCCTCCGGAGAATAGCGTGTGTTGATATTTTTAGGAGTACACCATATACTGTATACCGTCTGCGGAACGCTGTCACCGCTGCAAAGCTTGGCTGTATGACGGAAATTTTCGGTATAAACAAGAGGAATCTGCTCCGCCTTTATATCAGCAGTAATCACGCTGCACGGGTGAACTGTGGAATAAGCGTCAGTTCCCAGCATTACGGAAGCTGTCTTTACCGCACGGCATTTCAGCCTTAGCTCAAGCTCGCATTTGAGGATTTTATTTTCACCGTTTTTGTCAGCGGAGGGCGTTACATCACAGCAGACTACCTCCGGAATAATAGTGCAGTCAAAGCTGTCGTCCACGCCGTCCATATCAACTATCTGACTGTAGGGAACAGAGAATTCCATTGGCTCCAGAGCTCCCTCGCCGTCCTTTTCGCAGGAGTAAAGAAGCTTTACATCAGCTTCTCCCTTAGCAAGCAGCTTTCCGGAAATCATTTTCTTTTCGCACTCTGAAGCTCTGCAACGGCAGCTGATAATATTTATGACCGGCGGCTGGGCAGCAGAAAGCTCTGTTTCCTCCGTAAGCTGCAATGACTTTTCAGCAGTAAGCTTCTTTGAAGCATAGCGGACAGGAACTTTTTTCAGCTGAACATTCAGTCCGAAAGCATCGCACACGACCTGCTGACTTGTTTCGCCGTCAATACGTATCTTTACAGAAACAGCCCCCCTCATTTCCAGCCGCCGTTTATTGACTGCACGTATATTGATATGGTCTGATTTTGGCACAAGGGTAACGGCAGGATTTTCGCAGAACTGTCCCAGTTCCAGCGATTTTGAAAAGGTCTGCCGCTGACTTACGCACTGGAGCACTGAGCCGTTTTCACTGCAATAAAGAATAGTTATACCGCACCTCAGCTCATAGGAAAGCTTATCGCCGCTGACGGAATAGTCCATAATTACCGGAGTGACCTCACAGCGCACAAGCTTAAAAATATCGGGATAATAGTCCGGGAGAATATAGTCAAGCTCAACACCCTGTTCCTGCATTCCCTCATAAATGCACTGGCTGGCTGAGACCGTTTCTCTGTTTAGTTTGAAATCCATAGTAACCTCCTTGAAAAATTGCTTTGTTTAATTCTATTCAGTCATAAGTACAAGTATGCAAAAAAATCCCCCTGATTTTTCAGGAGGATTTTTTCTTAAATAATTTCTCAATCAGTCGAAAGTTCTACTCTATAATTTCCTGCCGGCAATCTATCATGTATTAAGGAACATTCTTCATTGCGAAACTTTTCGCCAACTCTTAAACTTGGTGTATATATAGTATCATCACCAACAACATATCCTTCTTCATCATAGATTTTTATATTTATACAGCAAATACTATCTGCATCGTCTCCGCTATAATCATAAGTTTTTTCACCAGAAACACAAACATTTACAATATATTGACTATTATCATATAGATATGGTTCATAAGTACATTGTGCATCAGTTATCAGAACAGTTTTATGAAGTGTTTCTCCAAGCAAATAACTGCTTAACTCACACGGCAGCTGATTTGTAAGCTGCAAATTAATCGCAGGTCGTTCAAGTGGTGAACCAACAGTTTTTCCACAGACGGTACAAGTTTGAGGATTATCGTAATCCGCCTCTTTCCAGCTGTGTCCTAATGATTCACCGCTTGTCGCTCCACAAACAGTACAGGTCTTAGGATTTTCACAATCCGCTTCTTTCCATTGATGATTACATTCCCTCGTTGCTTCTGTTGTTTTGGATGTTGTTTCTTTATTAACAGTTTCTTGTTCTTTTGTACTAACCTGACTGCTTTCTTCAAAATAATGAGGCTCTGAAGATGAGCTTTCAGCTTCACCACAACCACAAAAAAATACAGAATACGATGCAACAAAAACTGCAAGCATTAAACCGGAAAACAGTTTTTTCATAAATTTTCTCCTCCTTCAATTACTTTTTTACTCATACATAATAGTGAACATTTCTAATATTGCACCTATATAGGTGCAATATTATTATAAAACAAATCTATAATAAAGTCAATAGATTCTGCACCTAAACAGGTGCAGAAAATAAAGATAAGGATTTGTGCAATATGAACAAACAAATTGAAACACGGGTAGGTAACAATATTAGAATGCTCAGAGAAAAGGCTGGTATAACGCAGGAACAGCTGGCAGTAAAGCTCCAAATAAACGGTTGTGATATGACAAGGAGTGCTATTGCAAAAATTGAAGTTGGTCAGAGACATCTTTATCCAGATGAGGTGATATTAATAAAAAAAATATTAAAAATAAGCTATGATGAAATTTTTAATATATAAAAGCTGGCTCTCTATAAGTGGCAATACTCAGTCTGCCGAAGAAAATCAGACAGCTATATGAAGCATTGCCCCACCATTATCTCTGAACTCCGCTAAAGGGTTTATAAAACCTTTGAGAAACCATATTTAATCAATTTCAGACTTTTTCGACAAAATGAAAAATCCCCCTGATTTTTCAGGAGGATTTAATCTGTAAAAATAAACTGATACTCTTAGGGAACGCCCTCTCTTGCAGGGCGTTCCCTCTTAAAAAACAGTCCACCGGACTGTTTTTTAATTCACCCTTTGCGGAGCGCCTGACGGCTGTATGCGGGGCGTTGCCCCACACCC
>JAEDLA010000138.1 GCA_016295545.1 Oscillospiraceae bacterium
TGGTGACCCGTACGGGAATTGAACCCATGATTCCGCCGTGAAAGGGCGATGTCTTAACCTCTTGACCAACGGGCCTAAAATGGTAGCGGCAACAGGATTCGAACCGGTGACCCCCTGGGTATGAACCAAGTGCTCTAGCCAACTGAGCTATACCGCCAACCTTGTCACAGAATCTCACCTGTGACTTAATTATTATACAACGAAACAAGGGAAAAGTCAAGGCTTTTTCTAAAAATAATTGTAATTCAGCATTTTACACAATATATTTGTTGTTTTTTGTGCATAAATATATATTTGTGTTAATTTTTATCCTTTTGTTTAAAAACAACAGCGGCAATTAAGCCAAATAATATTGCTGCAGTTATACCTCCGGCGGCAGCAGTCATACCTCCGGTAAATACACCTAAAAAACCGTCTTCACTGATACTTTTCCTGATACCCTCAGCAAGCAAATGTCCGAAGCCTGTCAAAGGAACTGTAGCTCCTGCACCGGCAAATTTTACGAGAGGCTTGTACAGTCCCACTGCTGATAATATCACTCCTGCTACCACATATCCGGTTAGTATTCTTGCAGGAGTAAGCTTTGTATAATCTATAAAAAGCTGTCCGATTGCGCATAATACTCCTCCTATAAGAAAAGCTTTTATAATATCAAGAATCATTTTATCTCCTTTCTCAGATGAACAAGGTGAGAAATTGTCGGAATCGACTCCCCTTGCTGCAAAGACATTGGTGACATTAGTGCACCTGTTGCTGCAAAAATAATATTTCCCGCTTCGCCTGATTCAAGTTTTGGCAGAAAATATCCGCAAAGTACACTTCCGCTGCAGCCACAGCCTGAACCGCCGCAGTGTGTGTCCTGTGTTTCGGGATCAAAAATCATTGCTCCGCAATCCTTGTGCTGATTACTAATATCAATCCCCTGCTTCAACAGAAGCTCAATAAGCAAACTACTTCCGACAATGCCAAGATCTCCGGTCACAATGTAATCGTAATCCTCCGGCGCAGTATTTGTAGATTCAAGGTATCTCTTGATTGTTTCCGCAGCTGCGGGAGCCATAGCACTGCCCATATTATTAATATCATTTATCCCCATGTCGGTAATCTTGCCTATACAACCGCCGGCTATTTCTATTTTGCCTTTATCCTGTGAAATTATTACAGCTCCTGAAGCCGTGCAGGTCCATTGAGATGTGGGAGTCCTCTGACCGCCGTAGGATAAGGGGTAACGAAACTGTCTTTCAGCCGTTGAAAAATGTGAAGAAGTTACAGCTGCAGCTCTGCTGACAGCATGGCTATCCGTAATCAGGGAGGAAAGAAGGATTCCCTCTGCCATTGTTGAACAAGCTCCATAAATACCGAGAAAAGGAATTTCAAGCTCCCTTAGTCCATAAGCTGAGCCTATACATTGGTTTATAAGGTCACCGGAAAACACAGCGTCAATATCCTCTTTTAACAGATTTGCCTTATTTATTGCGGTACAGACTGCCTCCAGCTGAAAATGACTTTCCGCCTTTTCCCATGTATCCTTACCGAAGTGGCTGTCTTCAACTATCTTATCAAAGAATTTCCCAAGAGGGCCTTTTCCCTCTTTTCCTCCGACCACTGAAGCAAAGCTTTCTATTTTCGGAGAATTTTCAGTTCTGAAAACTCCCCTTTCAATTCTGACTGCCATAAAAATCAACTCCTGACTTAAAATGTTTCACGTGGAACAATTTCACTTTCTGAGACTATTCTTTTCAGAATATCTTAATATATACATGACATTTTTTTCAATTCAATAGACGATAATCAAAACAGATATTTTTTTCATATAATATTACTGGGAATGATTAAAGCTGTCTTAAATGGCAATAATAAAGACAGCACAAACCCATGAATTTTAAATTTAGGAGCAAATTATATGTCAGTTAAAAGGGGAGAAATTTATTATGCTGACCTGAGCCCGGTTGTTGGCTCAGAACAGGGCGGAATAAGACCTGTACTTATCGTTCAGAACGACGTTGGCAACAGGCACAGCCCTACTGTAATTGCCGCAGCTATCACAAGTCAGCGTGACAAATCAAAGCTGCCGACACATATTGAAGTTCAGGCAGACAAATGCGGACTTGCAAAGGACAGCGTTGTACTGCTGGAGCAAATCCGCACAATTGATAAAAAACGTTTAAAGGATAAAATGGGCGAGCTTGACCTTAATTCAATGAATCGTGTGAATACAGCTCTGTCAATCAGCTTCGGTCTTGGACTTTAAAACCGGAAAACAGTGCTCAGAATTGGAACAGCGGCACTTAGTCCAACTGCTATAAGAAGCTGTTCTGAGCTGAGCATTACCGTCTGGAACACTATCTGAAGCTGAGGTATTGCAACTGCTGCTGCAAGTGCTGCAAATGATACCATTACTGCAAGGATAAGCTTCACATTGGAAAATAAATTTATACCAAGCAGTGATTTTGTCTCTGATTTACATTCAAATACGTGAATCAGCTGGGACATGACAAGTGTAATAAGTGCAGCAGTACGGGCACATTCTACCGTTCCTCCCATACGCATTATTATTGAAAAAGAAGCAAGAGTGGATAAACCAATCAGTATACCTCTGAAAATTATTTTTGTCATCAGACCGCCTTTGAAAAATCCGTCTGTGGATTTTCGGGGCGGTTTGTTCATTATATTACTGTCAGGCGGTTCAAGTCCCAGTGCAATCGCAGGCAGTCCGTCAGTTACAAGATTGACAAGCAGAAGCTGTACAGGTAGAAGAACTACAGGCATTCCCATAATTATTCCCAGAAACATTGTCAGAACCTCTCCAATATTACAGGAGAGCAGATACCGTACAAATTTTCGTATATTTGCATATACGCAGCGTCCCTGTTCAACTGCATTTACAAGAGTTGCAAGGTTATCGTCCATTAGTATCACGTCTGCCGCCTGTTTTGTAACGTCAGTTCCTGTAACGCCCATTGCAACTCCTACATCAGCTTCTTTTATTGCCGGAGCATCATTTACTCCGTCACCTGTCATTGTCACAATCTCGCCTTTTCGTTTGAAGCTGCGGACTATTCTGAGCTTGTGTACTGGCTCTACCCTTGCAAAAACAGTGTATTTATCAATATTACGGTCAAGCTCCTCATCGGACATTTTATCAAGCTCTGCACCTGTAACAGCCTTTCCTCCTTTAAGAAGTCCGGCTTTTTTTGCAACTGCCACAGCAGTATTTTTATGGTCGCCTGTAATCATAATAGTTTTTACTGATGCATTTGCACATTTCCGGACAGCAATCTTTGCTTCTTCTCGTGGAGGGTCAATCATGCCTGTAAGTCCGAGAAAAACAAGATTATCACGATTCGGCTCAAAGCTGTCGGATTCACAATATGCCATTGCAAGAACTCTCAGCGCTCTGTCGGACATATCAAGAGACTGTTTAATTATCTCATTGCGAACAGCGGAAGTCATAGTCTTTATTTCGCCCTTTGTGTCCATATAAAGAGAGCATCGTGGGAGAATTACCTCTTCCGCACCTTTGAAATAAGTCAGGTCACCGCTGCTGGCTGAAACCTGAACAGCCATGAATCTTGTCTCGCTGTCAAAAGGATACTCCTCCTTACGGTGATGAGATGCTTTTAGTGATTCCTTTGTTACTCCGGCCTTTGCAGCCGCTACAAGGAGCGCAATTTCTGTGGGATCTCCTGTAACGTGCCATTCACCATTATCACGAAGTACAGCTCTGTTCCTGATTTTTGAAGATGCCGGCGCAGTAATGACTGCTGTACCGCAAAGAACTGCACATCTCATAAGCTCAGTCAGAGATTTCTCTATTGCAGGACTGCCGTCCTTTTTAACAATATCTCCTCCCATTCTGTAGCCCATGCCGCTGAGAAAATAGCTTTCACCGCCGCAGAAAATCTCCGTAACCGTCATTTTATTTTCAGTAATCGTGCCTGTTTTATCAGAACATATAACAGATGTGCAGCCTAAAGTCTCAACGCTGTGAAGCTTATTAACCAGTGCTTTCTGTTTCAGCATTCTGTTCACCGCAAGTGCAAGAGCAATTGTCACAGTAGCCGGAAGTCCCTCAGGAATTGCGGCTATAGCAATAGTTATCCCTGTCATCAGCATAGTGAATGTATCTTCACCACGAAGTACTCCTGCAAGAAATACAACGATACATACAGCAATACATATTACTGCAACAATTTTTCCAAGCTCAGCAAGACGTTTCTGAAGCGGAGTAAGCTCCCTGTCTATATCTGAAAGCATTTCAGATATCATACCCATTTGTGTTTTCCTGCCTGTTGCGATTACCCTTGCACGGCAGGTTCCTTTTGTTGCAGAAGTTCCGCAATAGATTATGTTTGATTTATTCAGACTGTTATCATTATCGTTTACGTTTTCAACATTCTTTCCGACTGCTGTTGATTCCCCTGTTAGAATTGCCTCGTCCGCAAAAAATCCGGCAGCTCTGACTACTACAGCATCTGCGGGAATCCTGTCTCCGGCTTCTATTTCAATAATATCATCTGTAACAAGTCTGGAAGCTTCAATTTCACGAAGTACGCCGTCTCTGTAGCATTTTGCTGTTGGAGCAGTCATGGATTTTAATGATTCCAGAGTATGCTCCGTTCTGTATTCCTGAATAAACCCAAGAATCGCATTAAGCAGTACAATTAGTATTATGGTTACAGCATCGGTAATTTCACCAAGCAGAACGGAAATAACTGTAGCCGCAAGGAGAATCATCACCATAACGTCCTTGAATTGTCCTAAAAAAATACTTGCAGCTCCAGACCTTTTCCCCTCTGACAATATATTTTCGCCGTCCGTTTTCAGCCGCTGAACAGCTTCTTTTTCGCTGAGTCCCAAGCTTATCACCCTTTCTGACTGTCAATCCGGCATGACTGCACAGTTTGAATGTTTTTATAAATGATATGCAAACTGTGGGACAAATATAACCTGTCAATGTTTCAC
>JAEDLA010000139.1 GCA_016295545.1 Oscillospiraceae bacterium
CATACTTATTAACGGAATAAACGCTGTTCTGGGACAAAGATGTACAAAGGACATTGTCCGCTCCGGCTGTGACAAGGCTGTAATAACTGCTCTTTTTACGGAGCTTTCTCCGGCGGTTCAGGCAAAGCTTGGCGAACTTGGAATAGCCTGCGACAACGAGGAGATAACCATAACCCGTGAAATAAGTGCGGACGGCGGCAGCGTTTCAAGAATAAATCACCGTACAGCTTCTGCATCCCTGCTGAAAGAGATAGGCAGTATGCTCATAAATATTCACGGTCAGCACGATAATCAGATACTCCTTGACAGCGACCGCCATTTGCAGATACTTGACAGCTTCGGGGGAGACTATACTCTGCTTAACGACTACAGGGAGAGCTTTCACCAGCTTCAGCAGACAGCAAGAAAGCTTGGTGAGCTGAAAAAGCTTGAACAGTCCAGAATAGAGCGCAGCCGCTATCTCAACGAGGTGATAGCTGACATAGGCGGACTTGACCTTGAACCCGGTGAGGACGATGCTCTTGAAAAGGAGTACTCCGTTGCAAGAAATGCTGAAAGCGCACTTATAGCTATAAATAATGCTGTTCAGCTGCTTACAGGGGAGGAGGCTTCAACAGAGCTGATAGTCTCCGCAGAATCAGAGATAGAGCGCTTTACTGAGGATAACAAGGCTCTTGCCGGACTGTATGAAAGGCTCAGTGCCGCAGAAATAGAGCTGTCGGACATTGCCTCGGAGCTTGGAGAAGCTGCTGAAAGAATCGAGCTTGACGGTCAGCGCCTTGACTACCTCCACGACCGTCTCAGCACCATAAATAAGCTGAAAAGGAAGTATGCCTGCGACTGCGCAGAGCTTTGTAAAATGTATGAAGATGCCGCTGAGGAGCTTGCACAGCTTGACAGCTCATCAGATGAGATAGAAAAGCTTATGGAGCAGAAAAATCAGCTGCTTCACACTGTTACAGAGAGGGCAAGGTTACTCTATGACTACAGAAGCGAAGTTGCAGAGCGTTTTGCGGCTCAGGTAACTGCGGAGCTTGAATTTCTCAATATGCCCAGCGTTGTTATTGCTGTACGCCATGAAAAGGGAAAGCTGACTATAAACGGCATGGATACAGTGGAGTTCCTTATCTCCGCCAACAAGGGCGAGGAGCCTAAGCCTATTTCAAAGATTGCCTCAGGCGGTGAGCTTTCGAGGATAATGCTTGCCCTGAAAAGCGTTATTGCTGACAAGGACAGCATTCCTACCATGATTTTTGACGAGATAGATACGGGAGTCAGCGGCAAGGCGGCTCAGAAAATCGGCATAAAGCTTCGTGAAATCGGCAGAGTGCGTCAGGTCATCTGTGTAACTCATCTGTCCCAGATAGCTGTAATGGCTGACAATCATCTTATGATAGAGAAAAAAATTATCGGCGACCGTACCGAAACTCATGTTACCACACTTGATTTTGAGGGCAGGCGTGCTGAAATTGCCCGTATCATGGGCGGAGAAAATCCAAGTCAGCTTATGCTTGATACGGCTGAGGAGGAGCTGCTCAGGGCAATAAACATGAATTAATGAAAATCAGCCATAATTCTGCGTCAGGAGGACTGAAAGTGAAAATATATTCAACAAGACACGGTCAGACGGACTACAATAAAAATGACCTTATACTCGGTACAACGGACATGGAGCTTAACGAAACAGGACTTGCTCAGGCGGCAGAGCTTGCGGAAAAAATCAGAAGCTCGGAGGATATAAAAATCGATATTATCATATCCTCACCCATGAAAAGGGCAAAGAAAACTGCGGAAATAGTTGCAGCGGCAAACGGACTGGAGATAGTCACCGATGAAAGGCTGCGTGAGTGGGATTACGGCAGATACGAGGGAATGCACCGTACAGCAGAGGGCTTTCATGAAAATAAACTGGAATTCGGGGTGAAAATGGGCGAAACAGGGGAGTCACTGCTGGAGCTTGCTCACCGTGTTTATTCCGCAATTGACGATATAAAGGGCAGTTACAGCGGAATGAACGTTCTTTTGGTAAGTCACGGCGGTATATGCAGGGTTATCGAAACATATTTCAACAGAATGACAGCAGAACAGTTTTCAAACTGGTTTATGGGCAACTGTCAGCTGCTGGAGTACAATACAGGAGAGTGAAACTGGAAAATGAAAATTGGAGTTGACTATTATCCCGAACAGTGGGACAGGGAGCTTTGGAGCAGAGATGCTGCATTAATGGCGCAGACAGGTGTAAAGCTGGTGCGCCTTGCTGATTTTGCATGGTCAAGGCTTGAACCGGAGGACGGTCAGTACGATTTTTCGTGGCTTGACGATGTTATAGCTGTATTTGCAAACTTTAAGATAGAAACAGTGCTGTGTGTTCCCGTAAATTGTCCGCCGGAGTGGCTTTGTGAAAATTATCCGGAGATAATACAGAACGGCGGAAACAGGCAGAGATGCATTAATTCCCCTGTATTTCTTGAATATGCCAAGAGCCTTACTGAGGAAATGGCAAAGCATTACTGTCAGAATCCGGCAATAGCCGCATGGCAGATAGACAATAAGCCGGAGATATCCCGCTGCAGCTGTGATGCCTGTACGGAGAAGTTTCAGAACTGGCTTGAGGACAGGTACGATACAGCTGAAAATATGAACAAGGCTTTCGGTGCAAGCCGCCGCAGCGGTGGTTACAGGGAATTTTCACAGGTACAGCTGCCCTCTGACTGCTGCGGAGAATTTTCCGAACCGGCGCTGAGCCTTGATTATTACCGTTTCAGGTCAGAGAGCATGACGCAGTATGTAAATCTTTTAGCTTCAATAATAAGGCGGTACAGTCCAAAGGCGAAAATCACCTCAAATACCGCTGAATACAGCAATAAAGCCAATATTTACCAGTTCTATGATAATCTTGATTTTGTTTCCTGTGACAATTATCCCCCTGTGAAGCCGCATGAGAACGGGGAAAATGACTGTTCAAACGCATTTTTCCTTGACATGATGAGAGGTGTTCACAATGAGGATTTCTGGGTTGTGGAGCAGCTCAGCGGTATCAAGGGCAGTCCTTTGCCCATGTCACGCTCACCAAGACCAGAGATGATAAAGGGATATTGCCTGCAGGCAGCGGCTCACGGTGCGGAGACTGTGCTGCAGTGCCGCTGGAGATCGCCTTTGACGGGAGAAGAAATGTTCCGGCAGGGTATTCTTGACCACAGCAACATTCCCAGTCGCCGCTTCTTTGAATTCAGTGAGCTTTGCAAAATCGCATCGAAGCTGAGTATTATGCGCAAAACGGAGATAATATCGGATATTGCCATAATATATTCACCTGAGTGTGAGTACGCTCTGAAAATTCAGCCACAGTCGGAAAATTTTGACTATATCAGTCAGCTGAAAAGCTTTTATGCGGCATTTTCAGTCTTTGGCGCAAATGTTGACGTTGTATCGCCGGAGGCTGACCTGTCGGACTACAAAATAGTTGTTGCACCGGCACTTTTTGTCAATAAAAAGGCGGCAACAGAGAATCTTTACCGCTATGTCATCAACGGCGGAACACTTGTAATGACAGGCAGAAGCGGTGTGAAGAATCACAACAACAACTGCATTATGGAAGTGCTGCCCACGGATTTCAGGGAGCTTATCGGTGCAGAGGTCAGCGAATATGATCCTCTTGGAAAGGACGAAACGACTATAGTCGATTTTGCCGGAAATAAGTTCAGATGCAGTCAGTGGTGCGATGTTCTTAAGCTTGGTACGGCAAGAGCCTATGCGGAGTACGCTGAGGGCGTTTACCGCTGCTGTCCTGCAATTACGGTAAACGAATACTGCGGAGGAATAGCCTACTACATCGGAACAGTCTGCGGACCGGACTTCTACAGAGACTTTGCCAGCAAGCTGATGAAGCAGAAAGGAGTTCCCCGACTTAAAGGACTGCCTGAGGGCGTTGAGGTAACGACACGCTCCAACGGAATGGACGATTTTATCTTCTTCTTCAACAATTCGGAGAATGAAGCTGTGATACAGCTGCCGAAAGCCATGTACAGCATAATAAACTCCTCCGGCAAGGACAGAATAGAATTAAAGCCCTATGAAATGGAAGTTTTGAGAAAGTAACTGGTGGATATTTAATGAGGAAAATTATATTTTTTGACATTGACGGTACAATCGTTACGGAGGACGGACGCTCGGTTATTCCCGAAAGCACGGTGACTGCAATTGCTCAGGCACGGAAAAACGGTCACCTGACGTTCATAAACACCGGAAGAACGCTGATGAATCTTACTGACAGAGTGAAAAATCTTGGCTTTGACGGCTATATCTGCGGCTGCGGAACTTATATCGAATACAGGGGAGAGGTACTGCTGTACAACAGTCTCAGCCAGAGCTTCTGCCGTCATATTGCCGCAATAATGCGTGAAAATGGCGCAGTCCCTGTTTACGAGGGCAGGGACTTTCTTTCCTTTGACAGGGAGATTCCCGATACTCCGGAGCTTATAGATTTCAAGGAAAACTTCCTTGACAGCGGAATTGACCTCACTCATGACGTGGCTGACGAGGACTTTATATTTGACAAGTTTGTTTTCTGGGCAGATAAAAAGAGCGTTTTTGACGCAGTATATCCTCTGATAAGCAACGATTTTATGGTAATCGACAGAGGCGGCGGCTTTTATGAGAATGTTCCTGCCGGCTTCACAAAGGGTACAGCTATTGACATGATACTGAAAAAGCTTGATATACCTGCGGAAAACGCCTATGCCATAGGTGACAGCATGAATGACCTGCCTATGCTGAGGGCAGTTCCAAACAGCATTGCAATGGGCGGTGCGGAGAAGCTTTATCCCTATGTGTCCTTTGTTACCAAGCCTATTGAGGAGGACGGCATTGAATATGCTCTACGCCATTTCGGAATAATTTAGCGGCTTGAAAAAAAATATATAATAAGCGGCGAAGCCGCAGGAGTGGGATTCCAAAGGGT
>JAEDLA010000140.1 GCA_016295545.1 Oscillospiraceae bacterium
ATTCGGAGGCTTTTTATGTTAACTCTTGATAAAATTTATCATGCAAAATATATCCTGAAACAGGTTATCAGGGAGACTGATATTATCCACGCTCCCAATATCAATCCCGAATCGGAAATCTACCTCAAAACGGAAAATCTCCAGATTACAGGCTCATTCAAGGTCAGGGGCGCATATTATAGAATGTCCCAGCTTACCGATGAGGAAAAGGCTAAGGGCGTTATTGCCTGTTCCGCAGGAAACCACGCTCAGGGAGTTGCTCTTGCTGCTGCAAAAAACGGCATAAAGTCAATTATCTGCCTGCCTGACGGCGCACCTATTTCAAAGGTAGAAGCTACAAAAAGCTACGGTGCAGAGGTTTGTCTTGTAAACGGCGTATATGACGATGCCTATGCCGAAGCACTCCGTCAGCGTGACGAGTACGGCTATACCTTTATCCACCCCTTTGATGATGAAAATGTTATTGCCGGTCAGGGAACTATCGGTCTGGAGCTTATTGAGCAGCTGCCCTCTATGGACGCAGTTATCGTTCCTGTGGGCGGCGGCGGACTTATCTCCGGCGTGGCATTTGCTATAAAGAGCCTTAATCCCAATATCAAGGTATACGGTGTACAGGCTGCCGGAGCTCCCAGTATGTTCAACTCCGTTCACGACGGCGAGATAAAGTGCCTTGACAGCGTTTCAACTATTGCTGACGGTATTGCTGTAAAAGAACCGGGAGAGAATACTTTCAGGTACTGCTCCGAATATGTTGACGAGATAGTTACTGTTACCGATGATGAAATTTCTGCCGCTATTCTTGCTCTTATGGAGCAGCAGAAGCTTGTTACCGAGGGCGCAGGAGCTGTATCCGTTGCGGCTGCTATGTTCAATAAAGTACCTGTTAAGGGCAAAAAGGTAGTATGTCTGCTGTCCGGCGGAAATATTGACGTTACTATACTTTCGAGAGTTATTAAGCGTGGACTGCTTATGTCAGGACGCTCCTATTCCATGAATATAGAGCTTATCGACAAGCCCGGTCAGCTTATGGAGGTTTCCTCTATTATTGCTGAGCTTGGTGGAAATGTTATTTCTATTCACCATGAGCGTGCTAACGAGGGTTCAGCAGTAAACGGCTGTTACCTTAGAATTGTTCTTGAAACAAGAAATTATGAGCATATTCAGGAGATTCGCAGCGCACTTGTTAGCAAGGGCTTTAAATTTGTTGAGTAACTGATACTATGGAGGAAAATAAAATGAAAACAATTCACACAGATAAAGCTCCGGCAGCAGTTGGACCTTATTCTCAGGCTGTTATTTCCGGAGGAATGGTTTATACTTCCGGACAGATAGCAATTGATCCGGCAACAAACACTGTTGAAGCAGCCGACATTCAGGGACAGACAGAGCAGATAATGAAAAATCTCGGCGAAGTCTTAAAGGCTGCCGGTTCGTCCTTTGAAAAGGCTGTAAAGACAACCTGCTTTCTTGCAGATATGAACGATTTTGCTGCTTTCAATGAGATCTACGGAAAGTACTTTACTTCGCTGCCGGCAAGAAGCTGTGTAGCTGTAAAGACTCTGCCCAAGAACGTTCTCGCCGAAGTAGAGGTTATTGCGGAGGTTTAATATATGACTGTATATCAGCTGCAGCAGGAGATACTCCGGCTGAAAAAGGAAACAAATACAGCTGTACTTGCTCACAGCTATCAGGCAAGAGAGATCGTGGAGATCGCTGATTTTACCGGAGACAGCTATAAACTCAGTGTGGATGCTATGAACGTAAATGCAGATAATATCCTTTTCTGCGGAGTTCATTTTATGGCTGAAACAGCAAAAATGCTCTCTCCTGACAAGAGAGTGTTCCTTGCAAATAAACTTGCCGGCTGTCCTATGGCTGAGCAGATGGACGCTGATATTATTTCCCAGATAAAGGCTGCCGAGCCTGACCGGACGGTTGTTGCCTACATAAATACAACAGCTTCGCTGAAAACTGTCTGCGATGTCTGTGTAACATCGTCAAGCGCTGTGAAAATCGTTAAGGCTATTGAAAATGACAGGATACTTTTCATTCCCGACTGCAATCTTGGAGACTATGTGAAGAAAAATGTGCCTGAAAAGGATATAAAGCTGCTGCAGGGCGGCTGTCCTGTTCATGCCTCTGTTACGGTAAGAGACCTTGAAGCGGCTAAGGCAGAACACCCTGAGGCTCTCGTTCTCGTTCACCCGGAGTGTGTTCCTGCCGTGACGGAAAGAGCTGACTATGCAGGCTCTACCTCCGGCATTATGAACTTCGCAAAGCAGTCTGCAAACAGGGAATTTATCATCGGAACGGAGCTTTCAATTGCAGAGCATCTCCAGTATGAGTGCCCTGACAAGAAATTCTATCCGCTGTCAAAGAAGATACTTTGTCCCAATATGAAGCTTACAACGCTGCCGGACGTTTACAGCGCCCTTAAAGGCATCGGCGGTACAGGAGAAGCCTTTGAGATACTCATGGACGACCAGCTTATCATCTCTGCAAGAAAGTGCATTGATGAAATGATTCGTCTTGGAGGCTGATGTGAAAGAGCTTGTTGAGAAGCTTTACCGTGAGAGTGATCTCTCCGACAGCGAGCTGAAAGCTCTTATTGAGACGGAGGATTCCGGAGCTGCAGAGCTTCTGCGGCTTCGTGCTGACGAGGTAAGGCAGAGATACTACGGTAAAAAGGTATGGCTGAGAGGACTTATCGAGATTTCAAGCTATTGCAGGAATAACTGCCTTTACTGCGGTATCAGGCGTGGGAATAAAAATGCTCAGCGGTACAGGCTCACTCCGGAGGAGATTCTCCGGTGCTGTGAAACAGGCTATGAGCTTGGTTTCCGCACATTTGTACTACAGGGCGGTGAGGACGTTTATTTTACGGACGAGGTGCTCTGCCCTGTTATTGCTGAAATAAAAAAGCGCTTTCCCGACTGTGCTGTAACGCTTTCTCTGGGAGAGCGGTCGGAGGAGAGCTATCGGCTTCTGAAAAGTGCCGGAGCGGACAGGTATCTGCTGCGGCAGGAAACGGTGTCACCGGAGCTTTACAGTCGTCTGCACCCGCCGGAAATGCTTCTGGAAAACAGAAAAAATTGCCTGTTCACCCTGAAAAAGCTGGGGTATCAGACGGGCACGGGCTTTATGGTGGGAGCGCCCTTTCAGACTACGGAAAATATTATTGCTGACCTGAGATTCATGCAGCAGCTTCAGCCGGAAATGATAGGAATAGGACCTTTCGTGCCTCATCACGACACGGCTTTTGCCAATGAAAAGGGCGGTACAGCGGAGCTTACCCTGAGACTGCTGGGAATACTGCGGCTTATGTTTCCGTCAGTGCTTCTTCCTGCAACAACTGCTCTCGGAACTATTGCTCCCGACGGCAGGGAGCGTGGACTGAAAACCGGCTGCAATGTTGTAATGCCCAATCTTTCACCTGTTTCCGTAAGGAAAAAGTACGAGCTTTACGATAACAAGATATGTACCGGAGAGGAAGCTGCCGAATGCCGCAGATGTCTTGAAAACAGGATAGTCTCTGCCGGCTATGAGGTGGAGGTTTCCAGAGGGGACTGCCGTCTGGAAAGCTGAAACGGTAACATTTTCTGATGACAGATAATATATTAGGAGAATAATAATGAAAGTAAGATTTCACCTCCCTGATTTTGCGGGACATTTAAAATTTAATCTTGTATTTGCGACGATGCTCAGATACTTTCCGGGCTTTTTCAGAGAAGGCGTGGAAATTGCTTCGATTTACGGTACTTTTCCTCCGTCTGTATGGAATGGAGGCAGACTGCAGGGAGGCGTTTCCGACAGAAAGTTTGTCCGGAACGTGCTTGATACCTTTAATGAAATGGGAATACCTCTGAGATTTACGTTCACCAATCCTGTAATCGAAAAAAAGCATCTGAGCGATAAATTCTGCAATATGGTGATGAGTCTTGGAAACAACGGAATGAACGGAGTTATTGTGGTATCGCCCATATTGGAAGAATATATCCGAACCACTTATCCGAAGTACAAGATAACAAGCTCGACCTGTAAGAGAATAACGGATCCCGATGCTCTTTCAGCTGAGCTTGAACGTGATTATCATATTGTTGTTGTTGACTATGATTTCAACAATAAATTTGATATTCTTGAAAAGATTGAGAACAAGGAAAAATGTGAGCTTCTTGTCAATGCCTGCTGTGAACCGGGCTGCAAAAGAAGAACTGAGCATTACCGTGCTATTGGTGAGGAGCAGATAGTTTACTGCAATCATGTAAGGAAATATCCGGA
This sequence comes from Oscillospiraceae bacterium, assembly GCA_016295545.1. Classification (GTDB taxonomy): domain Bacteria; phylum Bacillota; class Clostridia; order Oscillospirales; family Ruminococcaceae; genus Ruminococcus. The sequence continues at coordinate 4,279 of JAEDLA010000140.1, forward strand.
CAAGCCTTTTAATTATGTTGATTACTGCAAAAATGATGAAAGCTCTACTCATGATTGTCAGTGTATGAACAGACAGCTTTTCGATATAAAAGGACTAAGCACCCATATAACTCCTGACGATATATGGAACAAGTATGTTCCTATGGGATTTTCCCAGTTCAAAATAGAGGGAAGGTCTACTAATATGCTTAATCTTATTGAAACATATCTTTACTACATGGTAAAACCTGAGCTTATAGATGAAGCAAGATATACACTTTTTTATAACCTTAAAAGCAACGGCGTGATTATCTTTAATGAAGAATAATTATAGGTCGCCTGTAGAAATCCACGGTGTTCAGGGACTTGACTGATAATCCACCCCTGTTTTTTATGAAAATGCTTGACCTTTTTTATCACTCAGGCTATAATGAGGCTGATGGAACATTGCAATGAACCTGAAATTTCAGGCGGCTCCGTCTGTCTCTGCGGTGCTGTCTTAACTGAGGTGATATTATGGAGGACAAACTTACACTGGGAAAATTTATTCAGCAGAAGCGCAGGGAAAACAACCTGTCTCAGAGGGAACTTGCGGAGAAGCTTTTCGTTACGGAATCGGCTGTGAGCAAATGGGAAAGCGGGGCAGGTCTTCCGGATGTGACTCAGATTGT
>JAEDLA010000141.1 GCA_016295545.1 Oscillospiraceae bacterium
GTTCTTACAAATCTTATGCATGGACGCACCTTGTAATACTGCTCCGTTCTCGGCTCTGGGACAGGTGACTTGTCAACACTGAGATTTTTCAGAAGCTCATTGCAGATTATTGTCTGGTGCTTCTCCTTGAATTCAGCGGCAAGGTACTGGATTCGCCTATAATGCTCTGCTTTGGCTTTGTCGTTATTCGGCTCCTTATAGCCGTAAAGCAGTCCTGCGACCATAAACATTGACGAACAGGCGCCGCAGACCTCCCTTAGTCTGCCCATACCTCCGCCGAATGACGAGGACAGCATAAGGGCAGTTTCCTCTGTAAAGCCGGTAATGTCGCAGAATGCTGTAAATACTGCCTGTGCGCAGTTGTATCCGCCTGCGAACAGCTCACAGGCCTTGTCAGCGTGATTATATTCCATTATTACATCTCCTTATGTTCGGTTCTATGTTCAGTTTTGCAGCAGGCAGCACAGAATATTTCCTTTGCACCGCTGCTTATGAGCAGTTTTGTTAATTCGGAAAGAGTGCTGCCGGTGGTGCATACATCGTCCAGTATCAGCAGACTTTTCCCTTTGATAAGCTCCGGAGCTTTCACGTAAAAAGCTCCTTTCAGATTTTCACGTCTTTCCTGCCCGGACAGCATCTTCTGCTGTTCTGTGGCTTTTTTCTTTACAACAGCATTTTTTATCACCGGGACACTTATGACCTCTGAGACATGACGTGCGATAAGCTCCGCCTGATTATAACCTCTGCGGCGGCGGTCAGCGGAGTACATCGGCACAGGTATTATCCCGTCAATATGAGGAAGTCCGCATTCCGTGAGCTTTTCTCCGAGAGCCTGTCCAAGAGCATAGTCAGCATTGCCGCAGATGCCCTTTTTCAGCAGTATTACTGCCGGAGAAATATTTTCATCATAGACAAAAGAGGCATAGAATCCGGCTGCTCCGTCTATAGCAAAAGCTCCCGTAAAGGGAGCAAGCTTTTCGCTGCATTCAGGACAGAATTTATCGCTGATACCGATAAAAGTGCCGCAGACCGGACACCTTGTAGGGTAGAGCAGATGAAGAATGCACTTTATTAAATTGTTTTTCATGGTTCTCAGAAGTACATATAAAGCTGACACTTTATCATGCCGTTGTAAAGCTTTCTGCGTTTTTTTGCGTTAGAGCCGAAGAAAGCTTCAAACTGCTCGTGAGGGGAAATTATGTAGCTCTGACGGCTGCCGCCTTTTCCGAGAACTTTGCCCATTGTGCGGTAAATTCCCTCTGCTTCACGCAGTTCCAGAAGCCTTTCGCCGTATGGCGGATTGCATATAACTATTGAGGATTCAGGCTGTCTGAACTTTGAAATATCAGCCTGTTCGATTTTCAGCCGTGACTTTATGCCTGCCTTGTGGGCGTTGTCAAGAGTAAGAGCAACGGCGGAATCGTCAATATCGAAGCCGATAGCGGTGAATTTAGCTGTACGGTCAACGTTGTCGATAGCTCTTTTACGTTCTGCACGCCATTTTTCGGGAGTAAAGACCTCCCATTTTTCTGCGGCGAATTTCCTGTTGATACCGGGAGCGATGTTAAGTGCTTTAAGGGCGGCTTCAATGAGGAGAGTGCCGCTGCCGCAGAATGGATCACATACAACTGAATCGGGACGAACTCTTGCAAGGTCAACAATACCGGCGGCAAGAGTTTCCTTAATCGGAGCAGCGTTGGAATTACGCCTGTATCCACGCTTGTGCAGACCGATTCCGCTTGTATCGAGATAAATATTGACCGTATCCTTTAAAATGCTGAATTTTATCTGTACTGCCGGACCGGTTTCCTCAAACCATGAAATGTTATACTTTGATTTAAGCCGCTCAACAGCAGCTTTTTTTATTATGGACTGGCAGTCAGGAACGCTGTGAAGCTCTGAATTAAGGGAATATCCCTTTACGGGAAAAGCGTTGTCCTTTCCGATGAAGCGTTCAAGCTCAATAGCCTTAACTCCCTGAAAAAGCTCCTCAAAGGTCACGGCACGGAATTCTGCAAGCTCAATAAGTACACGTTCGGCAGTGGCAAGGCAGATATTTGCTCTTGCCACCATGCTTTCGTCTCCGCTGAAAGTGATTTTTCCATCGCTGACACGGAGATCTTCGCCGCCGATTTTTAATATTTCATATTTCAGTACGCTTTCCAGACCAAAGTGGCAGGGACAGCATATTCTAAATTTATTATCCAAAATTTTACTCCTGTTATTTTACTGTGCGGGAGCAGCTTCGCCGCCGCCCTCTGCCGGAGGCTGTTCAGCCGGTTGCTGAGGCTGTTCGGACTGCTGGGGCTGCTCAGGCTGCTGAGGCTGTTCAGGCTGCGGCTGCGGAGCTTCTGTAGCCTGCTGCTGACCTTCCTGATTCTCGTTGGTGGGCTTTGTTTCGCCCTCTGTTCCCTTTTCGCCCTTTTCCTCGTTGGAGGGCTCGGTAACATGACCGTTGCAGACCTGATTGTTTGTTGATTTCCAGTATCCTGTAATTCCCTTCGGACAGCCTGAACCTGCAATAAGTCCGGAAACTGTACACATAGGAGCTTCGGTAACTGATTCAACGGCATCAAAGTCCTTTGATGAGTCAATGCTGTTAGCATATTCGCCAACGGCGTTGTACCATACCTGAGCTGATTTAAGAGAAGTGGGCAGCATAAGAGCTTCATTATATTTGCTGTAGCCGATTGTGATTCCGCTTACAAAGTCACGGGTAAGACCAACAAAGGTAAGGTCGTACCAGTTATCCGTAGTACCTGTTTTACCGCAGAGCACCTTGTCGGTAAGCTTGGCGGCAGTACCTGTACCGTTATCGATAACGTTTTTAAGGAGACGGTTCATAACCCATGCAGTTTCCTCGCTTACGGCTCTTCTCGGATTACCGTTGTTCTCGTAGATAAGCTCGTGATTGCCCTGTTCTATTCGTGAAATAATATGAGCGTCACACTGAGTACCCTTGTTTCCATAGGGAAGATAAGCGTTTACAAGATTTTCAAGAGTGATACCATAGGTAAGTGAACCAACTGACAGCGGTGACAGAGCTTCATCGGCAGGGTCAAGCTTCATTCCCATTTTATCCTTGCAGAAATTGAAAACAGCATTAGGCGTAAGAGCTTCGCAGAGCTGTGCCGGAATGGTGTTGTAGGATTTCTGAAGTGCATAGTAGATGTTGATATTCTGACCGGAGATACTGATGTTATTGCCTGTGGAGTAGTTTGTAGGCCAGGGCCTTCCGTTGACTTCTGTAACAGCCTTGTCGGTATAAATGGAACCCCAGTGTATCATGTCCGTTTCAAGGGCAAGACCGTAGGTTGAAACAGGCTTCATGGTGGAACCAATCTGTCGTGGCTCAGTATTTGCATAGCTTGTTACCAGTGAATCGGTTTTTTCGCCGATATTTCCCACTGTAGCTCTTACTGAGCCGTCATAGTTAAGGGCTTCAAAGGCAATGTGGGGGATATATTCCTCCGGTTCACCGTCTCCGTCCGTGTCAACGTGTCTTATAAGGTCAATGCTTGTAAGATTTTCAAGACTGAGGAACCTCTGCTCCATGTAGTTCTGCATATCCATATCAATGGTGGAGTATATCATATAACCGCCCTTGTTGATACGCTTTATAGCTTCCTCATAGGGAATATTATACAAATCACAAAGATAGCCGGCGGCTTCGTTGTACATGGCGTCAACAACCCATGAATAGGCTTTCTGCTCTTTTTCAAGCTCCTCTGCGGCATCTTCCGGATGAGCGGCAAGATATTCCTCTGAATCGGTGTAGATTATCTTTTCGTCAAGGAACTGCTGGTACTCATCATAGGTGATAGCGCCGTTTTTGTAAATCTGCCAGAGAACATACTGCTGACGTTCCCTGTTGTTGGCACGTCCGTCAACGATAAGCTCATTCGTTTCCTCGTCATAGGTCTCAACAAAAGGACCGTAGTTGTTGGGGCTTTTGGGAATTGCCGCAAGAACAGCCGCTTCTGCTGTGTTGATTTCGCTTACGTCCTTTCCGAAGTAACGTATAGAGGCAAGCTGGATTCCGTTTATAGGACCGCCGAAACCGATATAGTTAAGGTATTCCTCAAGTATTTCGTCCTTTGAGTAGGTCTTTTCCAGCTGCATTGCCCTGAATATCTCACGTATCTTACGCTGGGGAGACTGTTCGTCATCGCCGGTAAGGTTCTTGATAAGCTGCTGAGTAATGGTAGAACCGCCCTGTTCCGTATCGTAAATATGGATAAACATATTTAAAAATGCCGAGAAAGTACGTTTGTAGTCAACACCGTCGTGAGTATAGAAACGTTCGTCCTCAGTGTAAACAAAGGCGTCACGGACGTGCTGCGGAATCTGGTCGATAGTGACAGGAATACGCTGTACATCGGTACGCACGCTGTGGAGAACAACGTATTCGTCCTCGCCGGTTTCAGCATTTGTCTTGGTAGCATAGAAGTAGGTATCGCTGCCCGATTCAAGCTCCTGCAGAGTGATTCCGGCGGTTTCGTCCATAAAGTCAAGAACGTAGACGGTCAGCGCAGTGCATACGATAGTGCCGGTGATTATCATTACAAGAAAAAGCGAAAGCAGAGTTGTTGCAATAACAGCGACTATCTTTTTAAAGATAAGGAAAGCCTTGCTGTGCTTTTTTTTCTTCTTTTTCTTTTTGTCAGAGCCGTTCTGAGCAGAAGTATGTGGCTTTCCGGTATTATCTGAGCCAACCTTTCTGTTCTGCGGAGGACGATTTCCGGGACTTTTCGGCGGATTGCCGCTTCTGGCTGACGGAGGTCTGCGGTTTTCGCCTGATGGGGAATGCTTCATATTTTTATCGTTCATTTTGCCGCTGCCCGCCGAAAATCTGCCGGCAGGCTGACTCCTTTCAGAGATATTCGTAT
>JAEDLA010000142.1 GCA_016295545.1 Oscillospiraceae bacterium
CAGAGGCTCTGCCTCTGGACTCCGCCAAAGGGTTAATAAACCCTTTGGAAACCCAGTTAAAAACCGCTGCGAATTTTCATTCGGCAGCGGTTCCTTTTCCTTATATCTGCACCGAGTAGTTCGGAGCTTCTTTTGTGATATAAATATCGTGAGGGTGGCTTTCCTTTAAGCCGGCATTTGTAATTCTTGTGAATTTTGCTCTCTCATGAAGTGTGGGGATATCTACGCAGCCGCAGTAACCCATACCGGAACGTATACCGCCCACAAGCTGGAATACTGTATCAGAAACCGGACCTTTAAAGGGAACACGTCCCTCAACTCCCTCAGGAACAAGCTTCTTAGCCCCCTCCTGGAAGTATCTGTCCTTAGAGCCACAAGCCATTGCGCCGAGACTTCCCATACCTCTGTAAACCTTGAACTGTCTGCCTTGATAAATCTCAGTTTCACCGGGAGCTTCTGCACAGCCTGCAAGGAGTGAACCAAGCATTACAACGTTTGCTCCGGCAGCAAGAGCCTTTACAATATCGCCGGAATACTTGATACCGCCGTCAGCTATAACAGGGATATCATACTTCTGAGCCACGCAGGCTACATCATAAACAGCTGTAATCTGCGGAACGCCGATACCTGCAACCACACGGGTAGTACATATTGAACCAGGTCCAATGCCGACTTTAAGGCAGTCAGCTCCTGCAGCTATAAGGTCCTCAGCAGCCTCAGCAGTTGCGATATTTCCGGCAATAAGGGGAGTATCAGGAAATGCTTCCTTTATCATTTTTACACATTTCATAATGTTTTCGCTGTGACCGTGTGCAGAGTCAAGAACAAGCACATCAGCCTGTGCATCGATAAGTGCCTTTGCTCTTTCAAGAACATTTGCTGTTACGCCGATTGCTGCGCCGCAGAGAAGTCTGCCTCTGCTGTCTCTTGCTGAATTGGGGTACTGAACGGTCTTTTCAATGTCCTTGATTGTGATTAGTCCCTTGAGATAGCCGTTTTCGTCAACGATAGGAAGCTTTTCTATCTTGTGTGAGCGGAGGATCTCCTGTGCCTGGTCAAGAGTAGTTCCCACAGGAGCGGTAATAAGGTTATCCTTAGTCATAACCTCTGAAATCTTTGAATTATAATCAGTAAGGAAACGCATATCACGGTTAGTGATAATGCCCACAAGCTTACCCTGACGGTCAACGATAGGAACGCCTGATATTCTGTATTTGCCCATAAGGTCGTTGGCGTCAGCTACGATATGGTCCTCTGTAAGAGAGAAAGGATTAACAATAACACCGTTTTCGGAACGCTTTACCTTATCAACCTCATCAGCCTGCTGTTCAACAGTCATGTTCTTGTGAATGATACCGATTCCGCCCTCTCTTGCAATAGCGATAGCCATACGTGAGTCGGTAACAGTATCCATAGCGGCAGTCATAATGGGAGTATTCAGCCATACATTTCCGGCAAGACGAGTGCCGAGCTTTATCATGTTGGGGGTAACGTCCGATTTTCCGGGAATGAGAAGAACGTCATCAAAGGTAAGCCCCTCTTTCTGGAATTTGCTGTTCATATCAGTAAGCATAAAACTTCCTCCTTATTCTTTATTCAACAACTTATTACCTTTAATAATACTATTTTCCTGTGCTTATGTCAATAGAAAATGAATAAAAGAGATATAGAAAATCTGTAAATTTTTCTGTTGCCTTTTGGCGAAAAAAGCAATGGAATGTGATTTTTGGCAGAAATATGCCGTTTTATTGGCTCGTAGTTGCGTTATTTGCATAAACTGCCAGTATTTTTGATGCGTCAACGGGAGTAAGTCTGCCGTCACCGTTTGAATCTCCGGCTTTTTTCATGTAAGCATCAAAGGTGGTCGGCTTATCTGTGGCGGCAGAGGCATATTCCTTTAATACTGCTGATGCGTCGGTGGGCGTAATCTTTCCGTCGTTGTTTACGTCTCCGACAAGTATATCTTCCTCGCTCATAAAGGTGATGCCTGCTGAAAGAGCATAGCTTTCGGCGGCAGAACCTGTGCTTCCTATTAAAAAGAAGTCCTGCAGGGGAATGTTTTGTCCCGGATTGGCTCTGTCAGGGCGTATTCCGGAAGCGTCCTCTCCTATTGATAAGACTGTTTCGGGAATGTACATATTCATTATACCGAGGCAGCTGTAAAATGCCCTGTCACCGATTGACGTAACTGCCGCACCTATATCAAAACGACTGAGGGAGGAGCATATACTGAAGCATTCCTCCGGAATCTCAGCAATGCTTTCCCCGAGATCTGCGGAGGAAAGTGAGGTGCAGTTCATGAAGCTGCCCTTTCCCACAGCTGCTACGGAATCCGGAACAGCTATGCTTTCAAGGCTTGTACAGCCGGAAAAGGCATAGTCTCCAATTTCTTCAAGGCTCTCAGGCAGCTTTGCAGAGGTAAGGGAGGTTTTGCAGAAAAAGGCATAATCTCCGATAGAAGCAGTTCCCTCCGGAATGACTGCTTCATTTCCGCCGGCAAAGCATATAAGCTCAGAACCGTCCTTTGTATATAGCATTCCGTTAATTGCTGTGTAATATTCACTGACGCTGCTCACGGAGAAGCCGTAAAGCTCAGGGCAGGCTGAAAATACATTTCCGTCGATTTTTGAAACTCCGCAGCCAATGCTTACAGCTGAAAGGGAGATGCACTTCTGAAATGCGTTTGCACCGATTTCCTTTACGCAGTCGGGAATAATAAGGCTTTCAAGGCTTGTACAGCCAGAGGCAGCGTCAGCTCCGATTGCTGTTACTGGATTTCCGCCAAGCTGTTCCGGAATCAGAAGCGATGCTCCTGTTCCTGTAACGCCTAAAACCTTTGCTTCTCCTCCTGAAACTGTGTAGGTGATGGTGTAGTCTCCCTGAACTGCTGTTTCAGCCGCAAATACGGCGGACTGTGTACCAAGTCCTGACAGTACCGCTGATGCGGCGGCGGTAAGGGAGAGAATAACTGATAAAATTTTTTTCTTCATGCTACAGATTCCTTTATTTGCAGATTGTTCCGTTTATGATAACCACTGACGGTTCAGCCATAAGGTCAAGGGGATTTTCACTTTTGCTGTACAGCTGCAGGTCAGCAGACTTTCCGGCTTCGATACTTCCCGTAATATCATCTATTCCGAGAATTTCTGCAGCATTTATGGTAAGTGCCCTCATAGCTGTGTCACGGTCAAGTCCGCCCTTGATACAGGTCTGTGCTGAAATCGGAAGATACTGTACCGGTATAACAGGGTGGTCAGTGCAGACAGCAAGCTTCACACCGTTTTCATGCAGAACAGCGGCGTTTTTGATTTCCAGTCCTCTCATTTCAGGTTTGCAGCGGTCACATATTACAGGGCCGCATATAACCGGGATATTCTCATCTGCAAGAATATCAGCTATCTTCCAGCCCTCAGTACCGTGAATTATAACGGCGTCCAGCGAAAATTCCTTTGCAAGCCGCAGGGCTGTACATATATCGTCAGCACGGTGACAATGGAAAAAAGCTTTAGTTTTACGCTGTATCAGCGGAAGAAGTGACTCGCATTTGATGTCATATTCCGGCGGATCGTAATTCTCACTGTCGGAAAGATAGCTGCCCATATCTCTGGAATAGCGGCGTGCCTTGTAAAGTCCCTCACGGATAAGTGCGGCAACAGCCATTCTTGTTATGGGAGTTTCGTCACGTCCATTATAAACATGCTTGGGATTTTCTCCCAGTGCAAATTTAGTTCCGCATACACGGATAAGCATATCGTCTGCACGCTTTCCGGCAGTTCTGATAACGCATATTTCTCCTCCGCAGGCATTGGCGCTGCCGGGACTTGAGGCTGCCGCTGTTATGCCTCTGCTGCGTGCCTCCTCAAAGCAGCGGTCAAAGGGATTTATTCCGTCTATCGCCCTCATCTGGGGAGTAAAGGGATCAGTGGCTTCGTTGCAGTCATCGCCCTCGAAGTCAATTCCGTTTTCAATAATACCGATATGTGTATGTGCATCGATAAATCCGGGATAAACAGCCTTTCCCTCGCCGTTTACGGAGCTGCCGGAAATATTTTCCGGAGTGCCCTCTCCCACAGCTTCGATAATGCCTCCGTTAAGCTTTATCCAGCCCCTTGATATGACTGGCTTTTCAGCGGTCATGGTGTGTATCTCCACGTTATAGATCAGCATTTCTGACTCCTTTCACAGCGTCAATGATAGCCTGTGCGTTTTCGTTGGGACTGCCCAGCCCCATAACTCTTACAGTTGAATTGTTAAGGTATATCAGGTGACGCTGCTCAAAGCGTTCCAGAAGCTCATCCCTTGTTGAAGCGGCGGCTATGGGGCGGTTGCGGTCATTTTTTATCCTGTTGTAGCAGGTCTCAAAGGGCACGTCAAGGAATACAACTATCCCGTGACTGAGAGCATACTGCGCTGTTTCGCTGTTGAGCATTGCACCTCCGCCGCAGGAGACAACAAGCTTTTTTCCGCATAGTCCTCTGACAGTTTCAGCTTCAGTGTCACGGAAAAAGCGTTCTCCTTTTTTTTCAAATATTTCAGGAATTGTCATGCCCTGAGCTTTTACAATGATTTCGTCAGTATCGGCATATCTCAGTCCCAGCTTGCGGGCTGTTATCCTGCCGGCAGTTGTTTTTCCGCAGCCCATGAAGCCGCAAAGAAAAATAGTCATGTTCCGGATTCTCCTTTAGATGATTTCTGTGATACAAATGAGCATATACAGCGGATTATTAATGCGACAATAATGTTTAAAAAAGCGGCGAAGCCGCACGGGGGATTCCAAAGGGTTTATTAACCCTTTGGCAGGGGGTGTAAGAGGGGTGACTCCCTACAGTGTAGGGAGATGTCACGAAGTGACAGAGGGTACGGG
>JAEDLA010000143.1 GCA_016295545.1 Oscillospiraceae bacterium
TAAATATATTATAACACAGCCTATATATTTTGTCAAATATTATCTTGAATATTAAACAAAATCATGGGAGAGACATATTCAGGTGTTTTGAATGCATAGCCATATAGTATGCCAAAAGGCTTGTAATATACAGCAGTGCAGATAAAGATGAATTATGCCGGATATTGCTGCATACAGCGGTATTTCGGAGAATGTCATGCTTTGAGCGCATTTTTCTGAACATGATGCTGCATATAATTACAGGCATGGCAATAAATATAATAGTATTCCTTTTAATTCCATGCAGTAAGGGAATACCTGCAGAGCAGATGAAAAATACGCTGCGCGGAGATTTTCAGAAGCACAGCAAAAAAGAATTGGAGAAATATTATGAAAAACAGAATACGAGTCTCCGTATGGGGACAGCTTTTGATTATTATGATACTTATAACAGCACCGGTAATTATCCGTGTTATTAGCAGAAGTGACAGAAGCAGCGAGGCATTGCCCGAACCTGCGTCAGTTAGTGTCACAACAACAGCTGGTACATCACTTACCTTATTTTCAGGTACAAGCACATCATCAGAAACAACTGTTACAACAACGGTTACTGTAACAGAAGCTCCGGAAACAGAACCGGCAGTTACAGAATCCTCTGCTGAAGCTACTGTTCCTGAACCAGAGCCGCCGGAACCTGAGGAAATACCTGTATCAGAGGAAACACCGGCTGAAATTGCGGATTGCTATTCTGATGAAGCTTCTGAAGCTGAACAGACTACAGAGGACAGCAGAGAAGTTACCCCTGAAATGAAGCATTTAGGCAGCCTCAGAATTACAGGCTATGTCTCTACCGGAAGTCCGACTGCAAGCGGAGAAATGCCCTATGTGGGAGGAGTTGCTGTTAATTCCTCATTTATGTCCGACTACGGGCTAAAATACGGCGATACCGTTTATATTGACGGATTGGGCTGGTACACGCTGAATGATACAGGCTGTCAGTATGGTGTGGTAGATGTATTCTGCAGCTCTGCTGAGGAATGTTATGCTCTCACATCTTATGCCGATGTATATTACGTTCCGTAAAATTAATTGCAATGTTGAGGTTGCAATTAATTCTTCTGTGTGGTATAATAATTCAGTACAATAACTGTTTTATGAATCGATTACACGGAGGAAATCTATGAATTCAATGAATATGATCCTTTGCTTTGCAGCCGCCGCTGCCCTTGATATATGCGCCTTTGTAATGATTATTACAGCTTATCGTGAAAGAAAGGTAGCCGCAAAACGGTGGATAAAGATATCAGGAGGCATGGAGCTTGTTGAACCGGGAATAACCTATCCCCTTGAGTGTGATGAGATACTTATAGGCAGACACGCCTCAGCAGATATAAGGATTCCTGATATGTCCGTTTCACGTTATCACGCTATGCTTACTGTAACAAACGGTGTCTGGACTATAACCGATATCGGCTCTAAATCGGGAATATTTGTTAACGGGAATCTTGTCAGGCAGGCAAGGCTTCGTGAAAATGATGTGATAAAGCTTGGAAATCACCGCCTTACTCTGAGAAAGAGGAGGGATGCAGATGTATAAAAATGGTCTGACATATTTTACATCGGCAGTCTTTGTGCTCATTGCTCACACTGCAATGCTGCTGAATGTCTTTGTAAACGGTAATTATGAAAATCAGAATGATGTACTTATACTCTCCGGAGCCGTACTGCTTATGGACCTTATTTACTTTATTGTAATGCTTTTCTATAAGCAGATGACTTATACAATTGATTTTCTGCTGATATTCATACTGAATATGAGCCTTATTTTTCAGTCATGCTTCGGAGGAGTACATCTTTCTGCAAAGCATCTGCTGACCTGTATTGCGGCGCTTATTGCCTGTCGGGGAGGTTATCTGCTTTGCCGCAGTCACAAGTGGATACAGGAGAAAAAGAAATATTTTTATATTATTATCGGAGTGCTTATAATATGTATTCTTACTCTTACAGGCAGCCGTAGTATCTGGATTCAGATAGGTTCATTTTCGCTTCAGCCGTCGGAATTTATCAAGCCGCTTCTTGTACTTGCCTGTTCCACGTCGATTATGGAGCAGCAGCGGAAGCATAAGATACTCTGCTTCAATGTTGTCTATGAGAACCTTGCACTTACCGGACTTATTATATTAATCTGCGGCTTACAGTGGTGGTGCAGGGATCTGGGAAGTCTGCCCACATTTGTGGGAATATACGTCTGTGGACTGTTTTTCAGAATTTGTTACCCAAAGGCAAAATTCTCCAAAAAGACCATAGTTTTAGGAGCTGTTGTGCTTCTTGCCCTTGCTCTGGTGGCTGTAAAGTACGCTCCGGGCTATGTTCAGGACAGGCTTTTCGTGGATATATGGACAGATAAGGACGGCAACGGCTATCAGCAGTGTCAGGCTCTTATTGCAATTGCTGACGGCGGCTGGTTCGGAAAAGGTCCGGGACAGGGTGAACTTTGCAATGTTTTTGCTCACGAAACGGATATTGTTTTTTCATCAGTCTGCGAGGAATGGGGACTTCTCTATGCAATAATGATGATTTTTGCGATACTGCTCATGCTTGCTGTACCGCTGATAAATCCGCCCCGTTCCTATTTCCATTCTACTATGTCAGCCTGCATCTGTGCAGCATTTACAGTTCAGATGGCTTTGAACATTTTCGGTTCCTGCAATCTTATTCCCTTTACCGGAGTAACAATTCCTTTTATATCACAAGGCGGAAGCTCAATGGTAACAAGCGGATTTATGATAGGAATGCTTTCATCCGGTCAGTCTCCGGTATTCAAGCGTCCTAAAGGACAGGGGCATAAAAGCAGTCCGGTAAAAAAGAATACTGACAGCAAAAAGACTGCTCCTGCCGGAAAAAAGCCTGTAAATAAAAAGGCAAGGGGGGCTGGAAAATGAAAAGTATAAGACGTGGACAGAGAATGATCTCGCTGTTTATTATTCTCTTTATTGCCGGAATGGTTGTGCTTGTGGTGAAAATTCAAAAAGAATCAGCTTTTTATATGATGAATTCAGACAAGCAGATTCTCGGAAAGGTTTATGATTGCAGGGGAGATGTACTTTTTGACGACTCCGGAGCTGAATATGAGGACAATCATTTCATAGATGTTGGTAATTTCATCGGTGACGCAAAAGGACAGATGACCAATACGCTTGTTTCTGCTAATACAGACAAGCTCAACAATTACAGCTTTTCCTCCGGACTTGTAGAAAAAGGCGGCAAAGCGGCAATCTATACTACTCTCGACCATTACGCAAACCGTGCTGTTTATGACGCTTATGCAGGACAGAAAGGCTGTGCAGTTGCATATAATTACAAAACAGGGGAGCTTCTTGTAAATGTCAGTCTGCCCTCACTTGATGTTACAAAAGGTTATGACGACATTGCAAATTTTGAGTCCGGCACGCTTATGTCAAAAACTCTTTATGGAACAGTTCCCGGTTCTACTCAGAAAGTTTCGACACTGGCGGCAGCTCTTGAAGTCATGGGAGCGGATAAGCTTTTCGCAAAGCGGTTCACCTGCACGGGAGAGTATATAAATAAAAGCGGCGACGTTATAAAGTGTCATAACTCTTACGGTCACGGTGAACAGGATATTCAGCAGGCTGTGGAGAACAGCTGTAATCCTTTTTTTGCCCAGCTCGTGGAGGACGAGGAAATTCCTCTTGACGGCATCAAAAATACCTACCGTAAAATGGGGTATGCCGTTAACGGTGAGGAGGATAAATTCATTGATATAGACGGTATTAAATGTGAAACAGCCTCCACTACCCTTGAAAATTCCTATGAATTCCGAACACAGTGGGGTTGTATCGGACAGGGAGACACACTTGTAAGTCCTGTTCAGCTGATGATGTTCCAGAGCGCAATAGCTTCAGGAACAGGCAAAATGACTATGCCTCATGTTATTGACTATGTTACTGATGTAAGCGGAAAAACAACAGAAAGCTCCGAAACGTCGTTTAGTGATGAGATATTCTCTGCTGCTACAGCAGGCACAATTAAGCAGATATTGCTCACTAACGGAGCAAATCATTACAGCGAGTCTGTAGGCGGATATTCGCTTGGTGTAAAGAGTGGTACTGCTCAGGTAAAAAACGGCGATGAGGAAAATTCGCTTCTTGTGGGATTCCTTGATGATGTGCGTCACCCTATAGCTTTCTGTATTATGATAGAAAACAAGGAAAGCAGTGCGGTAAAGACTGAACATATTGCTAAGACGCTTCTTGACGCACTTTGCTCATAGTCAAAATTGCTAAAACTCCTCTTATTCATTGTGCAATATGCTTATTTAGCAGAAAAATGCTTGTAAAATTTTGAGGAATATGTTATAATATGACTATGCAATACAGTATATAGTCATTACTGCTTGCAAATTCACCTCTTTTCTGAGGTTCACAGGAGGATACACTATGAAAACAACTATTACCGCTAAAAAAATGCAGATTCCGCAGAATTTTACCGAATACGCAGAAAAAAGAATTGATTCAAAACTCAATAAATTCTTCGGTGAGGAGGCTGACGCCAAAATTGTGATCTCTGAGATCAAAAATCAGATTATGATCGAGCTTACTGTCAGATACAACAGTATGCTTTTCCGTGCTGAGCGTTCTGCTGTTGATAAAAATGCAGCTCTTGATGACGCCATAGATAAGATTATCAGACAAATCCGCAAGAATAAAACAAAGGTCGAAAAGAAGCTTAAGGACACTGCCTTTAAGGAGGCATTTGCAGAGCCTGTTGACGATCAGCCTGACTATGAGGTAATCAAGCATAAGAAATTCGTTATGCGTCCGATGGATATTGATGAAGCTATTCTTCAGATGA
>JAEDLA010000144.1 GCA_016295545.1 Oscillospiraceae bacterium
AATCCCCCGTGCGGCTTCGCCGCTTTTTATAGATATTTTATTGCCGCATTAATAATTCAAATGTCAGAAAGGAATGATTATTTATGAACCTTGACGAACTGCTTAAAGCAGCCATTACTGATCCGTCAAAACGCTCGGTTTTTTTGCAGACACTTATCAAAAGCGATGTTTATGTTATCTGCAAAAATCCCGTGAAAAAGGAGAAATCAGGCAAGGATGGCATTCAGCTGGAGCTTATCACCACACAGAATCCCAACGGAGATATTTTTATACCGTTCTTTACAAGCTTTCGTGCGCTCCAGCAGTTCGCAAAGCGTTATGTGGACTGCTACAAAATCAACTGCCTGAGACTTTTTGACCTTATCCAGTCAGTTTCAGCAGTGCTGAACCCCAATTCCTACGGCAAGGAGTTCTCGTCACAGGAGATCAAGAGCATTCTTCTTATTGCAAGAAATCTGAGAATAAAGGCTATCTCCTATAACGAGGAGGATACTATCTCCTACCGTCCGGCAGAGCATTCTGTGGGACATATTACAAAGGCAGCTTCAAAGTTCCTTGCAAAGCAGCCTAATGTTGACAAGGCATACATAATGGAAATGATAAAGGGCTGTGAAAGACCTCAGATACTTATGGTGCTTGATATGATGGGCAGTACGAGAAAGCTTTTCGTGCCCCTGTCCAAGTATCTTTCAAAGATCGTCAAAAGCAATGAGCACCTGTGCTTTATAAGCTATGAACAGGATATGGGCAAAAAGGCGGCGGCAACAGTTGAGCCGTTTTATGTGCGCAAAAAGAGATACTTCGAGAAATGACGGCAGAGCTGTCCGCACTTGAATTTCTCCCGACAAACTCATAAATATCCGGCATTGGAGATGATAAATTGATACAGACCGAAGATATGGAATTTGCTCCGAGAGTTATTTCTCCCGAAAGCTCTGAGGAGGACGGCGATATTGAGGTAACCCTCAGACCGCAGACGCTTCACGAATATATCGGACAGGACAAGGTAAAGGAAAATCTTGCTATTTATATTGAAGCCGCAAAGCGCAGAAGTGAACCTCTTGACCACGTACTTCTGTACGGTCCTCCGGGACTGGGAAAGACTACTCTTTCAGCAATTATCGCCCATGAAATGGGAGTAAATCTGAGAATCACCACCGGACCGGCAATCGAAAAGCCCGGAGACCTTGTGTCGCTTCTGACCAGTCTTTCGGATAACGATGTCCTCTTTATCGATGAGATACACCGGCTTTCAAGAGCTGTTGAGGAGATACTCTATCCTGCACTTGAGGACAGAGTTATCGATATTATAATCGGAAAAGGCCCCTCTGCACGCTCCATTCGTATGGACCTGAAGCCTTTTACCCTTATTGGTGCGACTACCCGTGCAGGACAGCTTTCCGCTCCCCTTCGTGACAGATTCGGCGTGATACAGCGTCTGGAGCTGTATTCTCCGGAGCAGCTGACCGATATTATCCGGAGAAGCAGCATGATTTTAGGAATCCCCTGCACCGGTGACGGAGCAGCTGAAATTGCAGGCAGGGCAAGAGGTACACCGAGAATCGCCAACAGGCTTCTGAAGCGTGTGAGAGATTTTGCAGACGTTATGGGCAACGGCGAAATTACACAGCAAATAGCTTCAATTGCCCTGAGCAGACTTGAAATAGATGAGCTTGGACTTGACAGCATGGACAGAAGAATGCTTGAAATGATAATCAAAGGCTACGGCGGAGGACCTGTTGGTCTGGAGACGCTTGCTTCGGCTATCGGCGAGGAGGCTGTAACTTTAGAGGACGTTTGTGAGCCTTTTCTCATGCAGCTGGGCTTTATCGGACGTACTCCGAGAGGACGCTGCGCCACAAAGCTTGCCTATGAGCATCTTGGCTATAAGCTGCCGGACGCTGCTGCTGACGACGGTCAGCTGACTTTATGATATTTGAAATAAGATATTTATCAGCTCAGCGAAGATACAGGCGCAACCGCAGTCTTGAGGACTTTGCTGACAATGAATATATAAACGGTCAGGCACTGGGAACGGTTTCAAAAATGCGTTACGGACTGTGCCCCATGAGCTTTAATGGCTGTGAGAGCATTGCCGTGTATAATGCTATGATTTATCTTGGCGAAAAGCATCGTTTGTGCGATATCGCTCTCAGGCTTGAACGTTTCAGAATGTTTTTCGGCATATTCGGCTGCAATCCCAGACGCATAGGGAGAGTTCTCGCCGAGTATGGTGCAGATTACCGGATAACAGATAATTCTGCAAAAGCAGAAGCGTTTATCATAAGCTACTGGACAGGACGGCGGTTTCTGTCCTCAATCCATACGGTGTTCTGCATAAGGAAAGATGACGGTGTTCACGTATTCAACCAGTATAATAATTCGGACAGGGTTTACCTTATCAGCTCTGCTGAGGAGCTGACAGGGAACAGAAAGCCTATTGCAGTGTATATCATCAGCAGGCAGAATCATAATTAACTAAACATAACTTAACATAAAATAAGGAGAAAATTACAATGGGTAGATTATTTGGCACAGACGGTGCAAGGGGAATCGCAATTACGGAGCTTACCTGTGAGCTTGCAATGCAGATAGGAAGAGCTGCTGCGCTTGTTCTTACGAAAAAGGCAAATCATAAGCCGACAATCCTGATTGGCAAGGATACAAGAATTTCTTCGGATATTCTTGAAGCCGCTCTTTGCTCCGGAATCTGCTCTGTTGGTGCAGATGCTGTTGTTCTCGGAGTAGTTCCCACACCGGCAGTTGCCTACCTTGTGAAGAAAATGAATGCCGATGCAGGCGTAATGATATCAGCCTCCCATAACAGTGTGGAGTTTAACGGCATCAAGCTTTTTGCCGGTACAGGATACAAGCTCAGCGATGAAACTGAGGAGGAGATAGAGCGTCTTATACTTGACTCACCGGAGGAGATAAAGCTCTGTTCACATACAGCAGTGGGCAGAATAAGCCGCTGTGAAACAGCAGTTTCCGACTACATAGAGCATATCAGGGAGACAATTTCAACAGATCTAAGCGGACTGAGAGTAGCCCTTGACTGCGCCAACGGAAGTGCTTCTGCAACAGCCTGCCGCCTTTTTGAGGAGCTTGGAGCAGAAGTGCTCATGCTCAGCTGTCAGCCGGACGGTACAAATATCAATAAAAACTGCGGCTCAACACATATTGAAAATCTGATGAGCTTTGTTCCGGAAAACAGCTGCGACTGCGGACTTGCCTTTGACGGAGACGCCGACAGATGCCTTGCAGTTGACGAAAAAGGAGAGCTTATCGACGGCGACAAGCTTATTGCAATTTGCGCAAAGGCTTATAAGGAGCAGGGCAGACTTAAAAATGACGCAGCTGTCGTAACAGTTATGACAAATATGGGATTCAGCTGTTTTGCTAAGGAAAATGGTATAAAAACCGTTACCGCAGGAGTTGGCGACCGCTATGTGCTGGAAAAAATGCTTGACGGCGGTTATAATATAGGCGGAGAGCAGAGCGGTCATATCATTTTTCTTGATGATGCTACTACAGGCGACGGTCAGCTTTCAGGAGCAAAGGTGCTGGAGATACTTGCTAACTCAGGCAAGAAAATGAGTGAGCTTGCAGATGTTATGTATAAATTCCCGCAGGTAATGATAAATGTCCGTATAACTCCAAAGGACAAGGAAATGTGGAAAAATGACCGTGAGATAACAGGAATTATCGAAAGACATGAGAATACTCTCGGCGATTCCGGCAGAATACTCGTCCGTGAAAGCGGAACAGAGCCGCTTATCCGTGTTATGATAGAGGGTAAGGACTTCTCTCAGATAAACACTATGGCTATCGAGATATCTGACGTTATAAAAACACGCTGTTCAGGCAGAAAGTGAGACTGAAATGAGAACCGCAGAAAACTGGAAGGACTACGCTGTACTTGATACCTCAGACGGCGAAAAGCTGGAAATATGGGGAAAAGTATGCCTTGTCCGTCCTGATCCCCAGATAATCTGGAAAACTGAAAGAAAGCTTCCTCAGTGGAAAAGTGCGGACGGTCACTATCACCGCTCCAATGCCGGAGGAGGCAGCTGGGAATTTCGCAGAAGCATTCCGGAATCGTGGAACATCAGCTATAAAAATCTCACATTCAATATTCGTCCCACTGGCTTCAAGCATACGGGACTTTTCCCTGAGCAGGCGGTGAACTGGGACTTTATGTCCGAAAAGATAAGAAATGCCGGACGTGAGATAAATGTGCTTAATCTTTTTGCCTATACAGGCGGAGCTACTCTTGCCTGTGCCGAAGCCGGAGCTTCTGTATGCCATGTTGACGCATCAAAGGGCATGGTTCAGTGGGCAAGGGATAATGCCGCAGTTTCCGGACTTTCTGACCGCCCCATAAGGTGGATAGTTGACGACTGTGAGAAATTCATCGCCCGTGAGATTCGCAGAGGCCGCAGATATGATGCTGTTATCATGGATCCCCCAAGCTATGGCAGAGGTCCGGGCGGCGAAGTGTGGAAGCTTGAAAACTGTGTTTACGACCTTGTGAAGCTCTGTTCGGGAGTGCTTTCGGATAATCCGCTGTTCTTCCTCATCAACAGCTATACAACAGGACTTTCTCCCTCTGTTATGGGATATATTCTCGGCTCAGTGCTGACAGGAAAATTTGGCGGCACAGTGAGCTTTGATGAAATAGGACTGCCGGTGCAGTCAACAGGAATGGCACTGCCCTGCGGCTCAACGGCAATATGGGAATATTAAGGTTTATTTCTTCTGTATTGAAATAAAATATCTATAAAAAGCGGCGAAGCCGCACGGGGGATTCCAAAGGGTTTAT
>JAEDLA010000145.1 GCA_016295545.1 Oscillospiraceae bacterium
TGCGGCTCTTTCTGACGGAACAGGTACTCTTTATTCAGGAGTAAACAACTATACAAAGGGCGTTTCTGCCGCTTACAGCGGTGCAAGTACCCTTTCAGGCAATAACGGCAAACTGCAAAGCGGTGTAAATTCACTTATTGAAGGAGCCTCTCAGCTTCAGCAGGGCAGTTCATCAATGACAGCAGGTTTGCAAACACTTTCTGATTCTCTGAGCAAAAGTCTGTCCAAAGAAAACACAGCTCAGATCGAAGAACTGAAGACAGGTCTTACCAGCATACAAAACGGATTGAATGAACTTGACACTTCTCTCCAGAACACACAGCTGCCTGATAACAAAGATATTGCAGAAAAACTTTCAGCTGCCGGTGCAAGCCTTCGTGACGCAGGCACACATCTTTCCTCTATGCAGTCAGCCATTGCGTCTATGACGGCAACAGACGCATTCCAATCCCTCGATGCGTCACAGCAGCAGGAACTGCTTGGTAGTCTTTCTGCACCAATGCAGCTGCTTTCATCTGACATTTCAGATATAAGCACACAACTGACTGCACTTTCCGAATCATTGCAGGGCAGTGATTCAGCAGATACATTAAGCCAGCTGAAAACAAGTGTGAGTGCATTGTCAGAAGGTGCAGATAGGGCTGTTTCAGGTGCAAAACAAACAATTGATGAACTTTCAGGGGGACTTGAAAATGTTCAGCAGACAGTTGACAACAAGCTTCTCCCCGGTTCAAAGAATCTGAGTACAGGTCTTGCGTCCCTGACAAAGGGCAGCAGTACCCTTAAATCAGGATTATCCGATTATACCGTGGGAGTATCAGATCTTACACAGGGACTTAAAACCCTTGATGAAAATTCATCTTCCCTTGTAGATGGTGCTTCTGCGCTGAAAAGCGGCGCTGAATCTATGAAAACTTCTCTCCCAAGTCTTACAGAGGCAGTATCACAGCTGAAACAGGGTGCTGCACAGCTTTCGGAAGGTACGGCAGAACTCAATGAAAACAGCGGAAAATTACACAGCGGTGCGGCACAGCTTTCAGATGGTGCAGAAAAGATACAGAACGGCGCATCACAGCTTGCCGACGGTTCTGCACAGCTTGGTGATGGATTGTCTGCACTTACAGAGGGTTCGGAGAAATTACAGTCGGCTCTTAGCGAAGGAGCAGAGGAAATCAACAGTCTGGATACAACCGACCTCACCCTTGATATGATTTCCTCCCCTGTTGAATCCCATGAATCATTTGCATCTGCCGTGGCTACAAACGGCAACGCCATGGCGGCATATATGATGGCTGTTGGTTTGTGGGTGGCAGGTCTGGCATTCTGTGTTATGCTCTCTCCCCATGAGCGCAGAATATCGGGCAAAAATGCATTATCAGAATGGACTTCCCAGCTTGGCAAGCTCTGGTGCATTGCAGTTATTCAGGCGGTGATCATGGTATTCAGCCTTATTCTCTTTAACGGATTTGAGCCTGAATATGCAGAAAGAACTCTCCTTATTGCCTGTCTTTCTTCCATTGCATTTCTGACGCTGGAGTATTGTGTAAACTTCTTCATGGGAATAATCGGCAGTTTTGTACTTCTGGTGTTAATGGTATTGCAGCTCAGCGGCTGTGCAGGAACTTATCCCCTTGAACTTTCAGGCAGATTCTATCAGATACTGAATCCATTTATGCCTTTCACCTATACTGTTCATGGTTTCCGCAGCGGCATTGCCTCCGGTCAGGATATAACAACAGATTGTATTGTGCTTACTGCAATCGCATTGGTATCTGCCTCACTGCTGCTTTTAGGTTTCAGGCTGCGTCTTAAAAATCAGCAGGAAAATGAGAGCGAAAACAAATCATCTGCGAAAAAAGCAATACCGGCACAAGCCTAATTAGAATACGCTGTATTCTCAGGAGTACAGCGTATTTTTATGCCTTGACAAAAATATGCAGCCGTGGTAAAATTTCATTTAAAGACACATTCAATAATTTATGAAAGCCAGGATATATCATGAATAAGATTAAATCATTTTTCAGCAGTTATTTTTCTCTTCATGGGGACACCGCATCTCAGGACGAACTATACAACCGTCTTGTAAACGGTGCGGCACTTAGGGGAACTAATATGTGTGTGCTTATTCTTGCAATACTTATTGCGTCAATAGGTCTTAATATGAATTCCACCGCAGTTATCATAGGCGCCATGCTTATTTCTCCTCTTATGGGCAGTATTATGGCTATGGCATACGGTGTGGCTTCGGGTGATCTGCATATTTTAAAGAAATATTCTGTCGGATTTATGTTTCAGATAATACTTAGTCTGCTGACTTCAACACTGTATTTCAGCATTACGCCTATAAATAATTCCACTTCTGAACTTCTTGCAAGAATCACCCCTACTATATGGGATGTACTTATTGCAATATTCGGCGGCCTTGCAGGAATAATCGGCATGACAAGAAAAGAAAAGTCTAATATTATACCCGGTGTTGCCATAGCAACAGCACTTATGCCGCCTTTATGCACGGCAGGCTATGGTCTTGCAACTCACCAATGGAGATATTTTTTCGGTGCATTTTATCTTTTCATTCTCAACAGCTACTTTATCTGCACCTCATCTATCATTATTCTGCTGATACTCAATGTTTCAAAACATACAATTGAAAAAAATAAAAGCCATAAATCTGTACTGCGAAAATCCATTATTTTAACTATCCTTCTGATAATACCCAGTATATTTGTAAGTATAAATATGGTAAGGAATGCAAATATTACAGGATTTGAAGAAAAAGCCTCTTCCGAACTACAGCAGCTCGGGAAAGAGGCTCAGATCATATTTCCACAGATAACAGGTATTTCTTATGGTGATACCATATCCTATTCAGAGGATAATGTCACATCACAGGTCAAAATAATCATCACTGTTGACAAGGAACTTGACAGCGCAGACAGAAAATCCCTGACAGACTGGATGAATTTAAGATACGATAACCTTGACGCCGTGGAGATCGTTCTGGATAATAATAATTAGCATCAGAAAAGTTTAACATAAATCATCAGCACACCCAGAATAAGCAGCATTACTCCCACTACTCTGTTTAACACCTTCGCATCAGCCTTGTTTGCTATTTTTGCAGCAATTGAAGCAAATATGAGAGTAAACAGTACACATAAAGCAAGCAATTTGAAATCCGGCATACTGCCTATCGCAAAAAAAATGAACCTCTGTTGAAAATCTGCATTATCATACCAGCCTTTTTCTCTGCCGCTGAATTTGGAACAGATATGGCAAGTATGCTATCCATACAGCAGTCAATCTCCCTAAAAAAAGAAGAGAGCAGACCGCAAAGAGAATATACAAACAGAAAAATTTTCTCTTTAGTTTCAAGATATTTCTCACATATTTCACCTGTACCGAGATTATTGCTGTACACATTAGGTAAAATTTTCTGAACGTAGTATGGCGAACATTCTTTCAGCAGCTGCATTTCAATAATATTATTATTGCAGTCAAATCGAACTGCTTCTTTGCCGTCACTCCCAGTAAAAAATGAAAATCCGCAGTATTCAGGAAAATAGAAATTATCCTTTTTAGGAAAATTGTTTATGCAGTTGGCAAGATAATCATTTGCCAGCTCCTTGCTTCTGCATATATATCTGAAATATTTGAACAGCGGCAGAAGGTTCTTGCCTGCAAGCTTATCATACGGAACAATTGTATGATGAAGCTGTTCATCGGCGTCATAATATGCTATGTACAAAAGTTCATCTCTGCATTTATTCTTGTCAATAATGCAATTGTAAACATGGATTATCTTAATCTTGCCGATAATTTTCTCTTTGCCGTTATCCATGCAGAATCCAAATCCATTTGCAGGATTTGTGCAGAACATTCTCGGCATTTCCTGATGAGTCTGTCTGAGCCTTGCGATTTCCATAATCTGCTGCTGATTCTGCATCATAAGAGAATGAACCATAGATTCGTATGCGTTGTATGCAAAATTTGCTTGTGCAGCCATATTATTGATGTATGGTGCAATGCTGTTCATAATATACGTCACAACCTAATTTGTTGCAGGCAGCTGCATGGATGCAAGCTCATTGTTTACTGCCGCCGCCAGCTGCGTGTCCGGAACCACATTCATAGGCATCCCTCCAAAAAATATATTTGAAATATCATTCACCCGGAACCTGGAACAGGTTCCATAATATTTCTTAGTTACTATTCTACCATATTAAAAATATATTCTCAGACAAAGGGCTCTTAATTTTTCAGGTTCTTAATCTGCCTTGGTACAAAAAAATTTTCTGCGCAAAGAATTCGTACTCCTTTTCCGAAATCAGTGTTCAGATTTTCTGTTTTTCCCCGAAAAAACACTTTTTCCAAAGGCTTTTCAAAAAAGGAGTACAAAAATGTTCTGTAAAAAATTTTCTTCAATCTATTCTGTCTCCTCTGTAAATAGTTTATCAGAATATTCAGCTTGTTCAACAGGAAAACCGGCAAAGACAATTACTGTACATTCTTCTCTGAGAAGTCTTGCTCTGCCCACTGCCTGTTCCAGCTGTGATGACAAAAATCATGTCTGAATCATCTGAAGCGTTTCATCTTTATATGTATTGAGATAGAATGATTTATTGCCGAAGATTATTCTCTGAGGCCGCATATATTCTTTTCCCATTACTGTTCCTGCCCTCATGGCATACAGGAAATATACCGCTTCATCAAGATTCGGAAGACCTATGACAGAGAGGTCTTTCCCCTTTAAATTATTTATTCCTTCAACATTTCCAAAGTGATAGCGGGTTTTAAATTCCTTTTCTATTTCTTTAAAAG
>JAEDLA010000146.1 GCA_016295545.1 Oscillospiraceae bacterium
TATGAAAAAACAAAACAAGTCCCCGACGGAAAGATTCATCATCTGCCTCCGTATCAAGGGACTTGTTTCTTCTGTTCATTTTATTATTGCAGTTATCCTGCGTAATACACTTCAAATTTAGGCGATTTAAGACCAAGACCAACGTAAAGGTCCTCGCCCTTAACAGTGATCTGTCCGTCTATAACTACCTGTGTAACATAGCCTCCGTCACCCTGAGAAAGCTGGAACCAGTTTCCGGGATTTTCTGAGAGAGATATGCCGTATCTTGACTCAACGAGTCTCTTGACTTCTGATGAATCAAAATAATTTACTGTTCCGTAGTGAGGATCATAAGCTGCATCATAATCACTGGGAACGCTTGTCAGATATGGGATATCGTTTGTGAACACGTCACGGCAGTTTGCAGTAGCTCCGCCGCTTGATGCACAGAACATTGTGAGAGCGTAGTCTCCGTCATAATAGAGAGCCTCGCCGAGAACAGACGCACAGGCATCTATAACTGTCTGTGAGGGATTCTCCTTGCATCTCAGGTCTCGTGAATTGTCGCCGTGATACTTTATATATGTATATACTGCGACAGCCTGTGCCTTGATAGTTTCAGTGCTCATTGAAGGACCGACTTCTCTTTCAACAATACCTGCAACCATTGAGAGAACGTCACCGGTAACGCCGTTAACTGTAACCTGTTCAGTTTCGGCAGTGCCTGTATTCATAAGGTAAGTACCGGGATAATAATGGAAAAGTATATCCTGATACGACCAGCCGCTGTACATTGCATAGAAATTTGCACCGTTCTGGCTCATTCCTACTCCGTGTCCCCAGCCATAGGTAACGAAAGCGAACTGTCCGGGCTGTGCGTTTATGGCAGCCTGTCCCTGTCCCTCCGGAATATCGCCGATATATCCGCCGGTAGTCTGTGACTCAACAGGAATGGGAGCCGCTATTACCTTTCCGGAAGCCGGATTAACTTCAGCTGAATCATCTGAGCTGTCCTTATTTTCTTCATCTTCTGTCTCAGTTTTATCAGGTGTTATTTCGTAACTGATCAATGATAAGCTTGAATCATAATCTGTGATTTCAGCTTTCCACCAGTCTGTTTTTTCACTTTTTGCTTCAGAATCCTGCTTAGCATCAGCAGTGCCAGCCTTTGCAGCTGTAACTGATGTTGTTTCAGCCGCTGTAGTAATTACAGCAGTTGTTTCTGAACCGCTGAGTGAGGTTTCCGCAATTGCAGTACCGGAAAAATTTGTCATGACAATGATTCCGGATAATACAGCTGCTGCACACTTTAGTGGTTTTTGCATATTCATAAATTACTCCATCTTGTCTTGCCGATTTGATCGGTTTTATTTCCCCTTGATAAACAAAGGGATTAATGTGTCCTGTTGTTCCCTGAAAATCAAGTGACCTGCGTTATGTCACACAAGTCTGTGCTGTCTGCTTTCAATAGTAAATCTTTCCGGAAAATCTCAGCTTTCTGACGAAGCCTCTGTACTTCCGGACGCCTTTTCTTTTTCTTCTTCCTCTTTCTGTTTCTGGATATACTCGGGAGTTCTCTCAATAGAGTTTATATCGCCGGCAGTTTCGCCGTCACGAAGTCTCCTTGCAACAACTATAAAGCGTGAATTGTCCTCATTTGCATAGCACGTCGAAAGCGTGAGAAGCTGGTCGCCGTACTTTACATCGACGCCTGTGTCAATCATAGCGCCTGCACGAACCTTTTCCACATAGCCGTTAAATTCTTCTTCCGAGCCGAAGTCCTCCATATTCCAGTAGCAGAAATCCGACTGCCAGCTTCCGCTTGTAATAAGGAAGCCGAAGATAATATATTGATAATCCTTATAATTTGAGCTAAGCTCAATAAAAGGACTCTCATCATAGAATTTATAATCGTCCTGACGGTATCTTCTGATAGAGCCGAACATTGTATTGTTAGCCATATTATGACCGTAAATGACGATATTGTCTGACTGCTCCTCTTCCGAGCTGCCGAAAACATTTCTGTAGTCCATGAAAAGTGTTCCGGCTCTGAAAGGAGCGCCCTCAAGGTCGTGATCAAGGTAATAGCTGTTGGAATCGTAGCTTTCCGGACCGTAGCCGGAATCAGCAGGAATATCACCCGGATCAAGCACCACAGGGTTGTCAAGAATAGTTTTATTTATCCTTATCCAGCCTGCAACGTCCTTGTTTTTTCTCATGTAAAGCTTTGCTTTGCCGGATATGCCCTCCTGAGAAGGAACATATTCAAACTCCTCGTCCCAGTTATCGGAAAGGAGCTTTACCTCCTCCGTAACAGGCTCAGTTACCTTTACTTCGCTGACGGTAGGAACGTTCGACTCTCTGTTAAGAGAAATAACATATCCGCAAAGTCCTGCTGCTGCAACACAGGCAGCACAGGCTGTAATAATTTTGGCTGTTTTGTTCATTTAACCCAACTCCTCAGTATTTTCAGTTGTTTCCTCAGGGGCTGCATTGTAAGGAACAAAAGCCTCAGGATCGTATTTTTGATTTGAGTTGTAATCGTAATAAAGGCTCGGCCATTTGATATTCGGATTTGCCTGACTGTTCTGAGTCCCCTCATAAGGATCCTCACCTTCTCTGACAAGTCTTGCCATAACGATGAACCGTCCGGGACCGTCCTGACCGAAAATAGTATTGCACGTTGAAAGAACCAGCAGCTTGTCGCCATACTTCATATCAACGTCATTAGTACGCAGTGTTCTTCTTTTTGCCTCATTGACGTAGTTGAAGAAGTCCTCCTCATTGTCAAAGTCAAACTTGTTCCAGCAGTCAAAGGCTGTATCAGTTTTATCCTTTGCGTCAAGTATAAAGAAAGCAAATATCTTATATGTATAGCAGTAATAATTGGAATTCAGATTGATAACGGGGTGTTCGCCGTAATAGTAGTCGTAATTCTTGTAGTTTTTAAGGTCGCCGAACATCATTCCGTTAGCCATATTATGGCCGTAAATAATCTGAATGTCGGAATTTTCAGCCACAAGCTTTCCGTCCACAACACGGTCAAAGTTGTTGCGGTAGTCAAGGAAAAGGGAACCAGCCCTTGCCTCCTTGCCCATAATAGTAAGGTTAAGATATTTTTCAAGATCGTCAGACTGCATTACAGGATAATTCACGTTAGTACCGGGAATATCTATAACGCCTGCAACCTCACTGTTTATGTTCAGCAGCTTCTGAGCTTCCGGCATAGGAGTAAGCAGAATCTCAGGCTCAGTAGGAGCAGTAACGGTCGGCTTTGTTATAACAGGCTCGGGGTAATCCACAAGGACTTCCTCATAAGCACGCTGTGTAAGCCAGTTGCCGATGTAATACTCTCCAACAATAGAGCCGAACACAATTATTGCAGCACAGGAGACAAGAAAAACTATTTTTCTTACACATTCTCCCTTGCTGTCGCCTTTTTCAGGGAAAAGCTCCCTCAGGCTCTGCTTCAGTGTTTTTTTCTTCTTTGATTTCTTCTTTTTCTTAGATGCTGATTTTTCAGATTTTTCTGAAACTGCCGCAGCTTCCGCCTGGATTTCCTCAGGCGCTGTTTCCGGAACAGCTTCCGGCTGAGCAATAATGTTACCGCTTATGTTCTGCCCGTCAGCACCGTCTGTGCCCTGAGCATTTCCGGTTTCAGCAAGACCGTCAAGCTCCGCCAGAATACTCTCCGCTGTAACAGTGGGATTCTTCTTCTTTCTGACAGCACCGGAATGTCTTGATATTTTGTCCGCAAGAGATTTTTCCCAGTCCTCGCCGAAGCTGTTTTCCGTGGCTGCTTCAGGCGTTTCTGCCTGAACGTTTTCCGTGGATTCAGACGGTTCACTTTTCACCGTTTCAGCCGGAGCAGTGCTGCTTTCAGCTGTTTCCGGAGAAGCTTCTGACTTAACATTGCTGTCTGCGCTGAACTGTTCGTTCTTTCTGCGGACAGCCTCTTTTATCTCTTTGATTTTTCTTGCTCTGGCAGCAGATTCATCTGAATCATCATGCTGTTTTTTTTCATCAATCATTAAAATGCCTCCGTCAGCGCATCCTCAATAATCCTGAAAGCGAACAATGCTGCATTGCAGCGTATATTGTCCCTGCTTTTATCTTCAAGCGTCCTCATATCAGGAAGTCTGACAAACTGTCTGCCGCAGATATCGAATCCGATCCAGACCGTACCTACCGGAGTATCAGCTGTACCGCCGCCCGGTCCTGCAATTCCCGTAACAGAAATGCAGATATCGGCTTCTGAGCATTTTTTAAGTCCCTGTACCATAGCCAGTGCAGTTTCGCTGCTAACAACGCCATAGCGGGCAATTGTCTCCTCCGGAACGTCAAGGAACCTGCTTTTCATTCTTTCGGAATAGGTACACAGCCCCAGCTCAAAGACCTCCGAAGCTCCGGAGACAGAAGTGATAAGTTCAGAGAGCAGACCGCCTGTACAGCTTTCTGCGGTAGCAATAGTCAGCCCTCGTCGCTTTAATAATTCTACAACATTTGTAACCAATTTGTCAAGATTAGCTGATACACATTCAGAGGATTTAACATTTTGCATATATTTAATAACCTCCTTTTTTGCAGATTACACAAAAATATTGCTGATAACTTATGTCAAAGTAAAAAAATCTTGCAGCAAATGTGACCTTTTTTACTAATTCCATATCGTTCTGATGAAAAAGTTGTCTGATAGCGTTTCGTCAATCAAGGCGACTGACCGCAGACAGGCTGTCGCCTTTCAAGGTCAGTCAACGCAGAGTGACGGAACGATAGCTGACAAATTTTTCAGCAGGTTGATGTGGAATTAGTATTATCTGGCAAAATTAAAGA
>JAEDLA010000147.1 GCA_016295545.1 Oscillospiraceae bacterium
TTAAATTCGTTGTTCTGACTAAGAAAGCTCCCTCACAGCTGACAGCCTATGAGGAGGCACTGGAGCTTTTTGATACAGAAACTTTCTGTATGACAGACACTTCCGCAGACAGCTCACTTTTCGGTGAAAATGTTATTGCGTCGGAAAGCTCAGGCTTTGAATCCTCAGATGAAGTCTGCACGGCGAAATATAATAGCGGCGTTCTATGGATAGAATGCAGGGATAATTCATTCTGCGCCATACCCAACGGGATGGAGAGCAGCGGTACTGCTGATATTGAGGTGCATTACTCAGGCTGGAGCAGAACAGAGGGTGTTGAGCTTATTCTCCGCAAAGGTGAGAGCAGTCCTGCACTCCGAAATGAAGAACTGAACAATTTTGAAATATCGTTTCCCTCTGAGATTGGGGAATACAGGATAAGGAGGCTTTAATGGCACAGGCAGATGTACGCACAATAAAGGCTCAGCTTAAAAAGGGTGAGCTGAATAATATTTATTACTTATACGGACTTGATGTCAGTGGAGTTGAAGCTCTTACCAAAGCCATAATTAAAAAGGCTGTTGGTGATAACGAGGAATTTGCGCTGACTAAGCTGGACGGCGGCAGCCTTAATATAACAGAGTTTCGTGACCTTGCAGAGATGATGCCCATGATGTCGGACTATAACTGCATTCTTATCAACGATTACAACTGCTCCCAGCAGCGTGAGGAAGTCAATAAGGAGCTTATTAACGTCCTTAAAAATATTCCTGACAGGACTGTTGTTATATTTAATATAACGGGCTTTGATGTTAAGGACGGAAAATCCAAAATTGATGTCAAAAACAAAAATAAGAAGCTTATTGATTTTGCTGCCAAAAACGGTATTGTCTGCGAACAGGGAATCAGGACTCCGGCACAGCTTGCAAAGGATATTGCTGCAAAGGTATCCGCAAGGGGAGGAGCTATCTCAATACAGAATGCACAGGAGCTTGCGGCACGCTGTCTTTCCGACCAGCTGATGATAGATAACGAGATAGACAAGCTGTGTGCCTACGCAAAGGGCAGGGAAATTTCAGCTGAAATGATGGATTTGCTTACACCTCATCAAAGCAGCATTACGGTGTATAATTTATCCTCCGCCATTTCTTCTCTCAATAAAAAGGCAGCCTTTGACGCTCTCGACGACCTCCTTGAAAGATTTCCCAAAAGCGATGACAGACGATATCTGCTTACAGTAATTTCCGGTGCATTCATCGATATGTACAGAGCTTCCTGCGCAAGGCAGACAGGCAGGGACCAGGGACAGGTTATGCATGATTTCGGCTATAAATGGGATTTTATTGTGAAAAATGCATTCCGTGACAGCTATAAAATGTCTCCCAGGAGAATAAGGCGGTGTCTTTGTATTCTCCGTGATACAGCACAGAAAATGAACTCTACCGCTGTTGATGAAAAGATACTTCTTGAAGAAGCTGTCGCAGAAATGCTTACAGCGAAAAATGACTGAGCTGCCGGCGGTGGAATGTATGATAAAAATTAATGAAGCGATAATTGTAGAGGGAAAATACGACAAGAGCAAGCTTGCCTCCCTTGTGGACGCAGTTATTATAGTTACCAATGGCTTTGGAATATTCAAGGACCGTGAAAAGCTGGAGCTGATACGATATTATGCCCGTAAAACAGGCATTATCATCATGACCGACTCAGACAGTGCCGGACAGAAGATTCGTGGATATATCAAGGGGGCTGTCCATGACGGCAGAATCATCAATGTGTATATTCCTGATGTATTCGGCAAGGAAAAAAGAAAGGAAAAGCCCTCTGCTGAGGGAAAGCTTGGGGTTGAGGGAATAAGCTCAAAGCAGATAGCAGAGGCGTTTGAAAGGGCAGGTATTACCTCCTCTGAGCGGACTTTTAAGTCGGATATTACACCGCTTACCCTGTATGAGCTTGGACTGAGCGGCGGAGAAAACAGCCGTGAGCTGAGGAAAAGTCTGCAAAAAAGCCTTGACCTGCCGGAGCTTATGTCGGCTTCATCGCTGACAGAGGTGCTTAACACCATGATGACGGCTGAGGAGCTTGCAGAGAGGGTGGCGGCACTGAAAGGGGAATGCAATGGAATTTAGCAGCCTTATCTTTATATACGGCTTTCTGCCTCTTTCGATTGCTCTTTACTATGCCTTTCCCGTGAAGCATCGGGATAAGCTGCTTTTGCTGATAAGTGCGGTATTCTGTGCCGCACAAAGCCTGTATTTTCTTGGATTTACTGCTGTTTATACACTTTTTAATTTCCTGACAGGAAAGGCAGTTGAAGCTTCAGGGGATAAGAAAAGGCTTTCCGCAGCAGTTTTGTCTGTGGGGATAGCAGCTGACCTTTCTGCCTTTATTCTGCTGAAATCAGAGACTTTTTCAGGAGAAGTTCCCATACTGGGATTTATAGGTATTTCCTTTATGACCATGTCAGCAGTGGGCTATCTTGCAGATATTTACAGGGGAAGAATAAAGGCTGAAAAGAATATTATGAGGTTTGCACTGTTTATTATTTTCTTCCCGAAGCTTCCCTTGGGACCGCCTCTAAGCTATTCCAGCTTCACAGGAATGCTGCGAAAGAAGAAAACAGGACTGTCCGAAATAGGGACAGGTCTGGGTATTTTTATGATTGGCCTTGCTAAAAAAGTCATTTTCGCTGATAATATTTATCAGCTTTATTCGGCTGTAAGCTCGGCTGAGGTGCGGAGCATTTCAGCATTATCAGCATGGCTGGGAGCTTTTGCCTATATGCTTTCTCTCTATTTCAGCCTTTCAGGAATTGCTGACATGGGTATAGGAGCTGCACGCTGTTTCGGTATAAAAATGCCTCAGAGCTTCAATTATCCAGTATTCAGCATGGGTATCAGGGACTTTTGCATAAAATGGCATATACCGGCTGTCAGGTGGATAAAGCATTACATAATAACTCCTCTTACCGCTGTAAGCAAAAAGAAAAAGTGGCAGACTGCACTGATAACCATTGCTGCGTGGGGAATTTTTGGTCTGTGGTATGAGCTTTCCTTAAATAAGCTGATATGGGGATTGTTTATCGGAACAGCATTAGTAATTGAAAGTAATTTTTCTTCACAGAAAGGTATAAAAGCTGCTTCTGTGGTGTACACCCTTTTTGTAATGCTGCTCTGCTGGGTATTCTTTTTCGGAGACAGCCTGTCCTATTCCCTCCACTACCTTATAGCAATGATTGGCGGAAATAACAATATTGCGGATTCAGTTTCGCTGTATCTGCTGAAATACTATGCAGTGCTGCTTCTTGCCGGAGCTTACGGTGCAACAGACCTTTTCCGCAATCTGATAATAAAATCGAAAAAAATAAAGCTTCGGAAAGCAATGGAAATCATTTCGCCTGTGTGCTGGCTTGCACTGCTGATTATTTGTACGGCGCTTATCTCTTACAGCGGAACATCTGAAATGCTTCTGCTGAAAATGTAGGAGGAATGAGAATGAAAAATAATCCTGAGAACTCGGTACAAAAAAAGAATAAGAGCAGCTTTCGGTTCAGTTCTGCTGCAGGCTCAAGTATTGCGGCAGTACTGCTTCTGACATTTATGTTCAGCTTTCTCCTTGCCACGCTTATTCGGCGAACAGGTGAGGAATCCTATCAGGAAAACAGGATTCTCTGCAAAATGCCGGAGATATCACTTTCTTCACTTGCAGACGGCAGTTATTTCAGTCAGCTTGGCAGGTACTTTGCCGATAATTTTGCCGGCAGAAGTCACTGGATATCTGCGAAAGGAGACCTCGACGCAAGTATTGGTGAGCCGATTGTCAATAATGTCTATATTGCTGATGATATGCTTCTGAAGCTGCCTGATTCCCATGATATTATCAGCAGTGACAGGGCTGAGGCTGTAAACAGCTTTGCAGCAGCTTATGACGGAACAGTCTGCTTTGCGGCAATTCCCACCTCCTCCGGAGTTTATGAGGACGCATTTCCGGCTTATATTGCAAATAATCAGGAGAAACAGCAGATAGATACCCTTTACAGTCAGCTGGATACAGGAATTAAAAAAATTGACGCTTATAATATACTTCGTATGCTTAACGATAACTATATTTACTACAGAAATGACACAAAATGGACAAGCTACGGAGCATACTGCGTTTACAGGACGGCTATCCAGAAGCTTGGCTTTCTGCCGGTTTCCTATGATAAGTTCACAATAGAGCACGTTTCCGGTGATTACAGGGGGAATCTCTATAATCTTACCCAGTACACAAAGGTCAAGGCAGATATAATTGATATATATAACTGTACAGGCGGTGCTGAGGTGCTGAGCTGTACGGCTTATGACAGCTCCGGAGCTTCAGGGGAAAGAATGCTTTACGACAAGAGCTTTATCGGCTCAAATGATATGTATGATATGTATATGGGAGAAAAAGCTCCCATGATAAAAATAACCACAAGTGTTAATAATGACAAGAAGCTGCTTGTCATCAAGGACAGCTTTGCCGACTGCTTTGTTCCCTTTCTGGTACAGCATTACAGCGAAATAGCTGTAATTGATGCAGAAGCTCTCGATTCAGAGCTTAGTGAATTTGTTGATAAAAATGAATATCCTCAGACATTAATGCTTTTCGGAATAGACAGTATAAGAAGCAATGACAGATTCAGTGAATGGCAAAAACAGTAAAATTCTTCTTTGAAATCAATGATACTTTACAGTATTATTAAGGGGAGTTATCTTCTTAAATCCTTGCCAATGAACAATGTTTTCTTGATTTCTCCTCATCTGTATATCCCCCTTTATGGGGGATATACAGATGAGACGTGGGATG
>JAEDLA010000148.1 GCA_016295545.1 Oscillospiraceae bacterium
AGCCTGCTGAAAAGCGCTGAAAAAATTCCTCTATTGCAAGAGTGCTGGCTTCTTTTTCGGCACGTTCACCGCCCATTCCGTCGCAGACAACGGCAAGCAGATTGTGACCAAAGTATTCACATCTTACCGCATCCTGGTTTTCATCACGTTTTAATCCTATGTCTGTAGCTGACCTGTATCTCAAGTATCTGCACCTCCGTTCATATCATTTTCGCTGTATTTTTCGGCAGCGTCACGTCTCAGCTGTCCGCAGGCGGCTTCTATATCGCTGCCGAGAGTTCTGCGCACAGTGGCATTAATACCTCGTTCCGAAAGACGTGCCGCAAAGGCTGAAACTCCGTTTTTAGCTGTTCTGTAGCTTCTTTCCCTGACTCTGTTCACAGGAATAAGGTTTACATGACAGTTGATGCCTCTGAGCAGATCTGACAGCCTGTCAGCGTCCTTTTCAGAAGAATTCACACCGTCAATGACAGCATATTCAAAGGTAATTCGTCTGCCGGTTTTTTCAATGTAGCTCCGGCAGGCTTCAATAAGGCTTGTTATATTATATGTTCTGTTTACCGGCATTATTTCACTTCTTTTGTCGTTATCTGCACTGTGAAGCGAGACTGAAAGGGTAAGCTGAAGCTTTTTCTCAGCCAGACGGTAAATCATCGGAACTAATCCGCAGGTTGAAAGGGAAACATGGCGCAGGCTCAGGTTATTGCCGTTTTTATCCGACAAAAGCTCAAGGAATCTCATAACGCTGTCAAAATTATCCAGCGGCTCGCCGATTCCCATTAAAACAACGCCTGAAACTCTTATCCCTGACGATTTTTCCGTTTCATATATCTGCATAAGGATCTCAGACGGTTCAAGGTCACGCACAAAGCCTGCAATAGCGGAGGCACAGAAGCGGCAGCCCATTTTACAGCCCACCTGTGTTGATACACAGATGCTGTAACCGTAGCTGTACTCCATTAAAACCGTCTCCACAAAGCAGCCGTCAGAAAGCCTATACAGATATTTTACAGTATTATCTATAGAAGATTCAAGTCTTTTCTGCACAAATAGTCTATTTATACAAAATTTTTCTTTTAACCTTGACCGCAGTTGGACAGATATATCAGTCATTTCATCGAAATTAAAGACTTTTTTCAGATGAAGCCACTGAAAAATCTGTTTTGCCCGGAATTTTTTCTCTCCCAGACTAACAATAATATCTTCAAGCTCAGTTAAACTGAGGCTGAGAATATCAATTTTTTCCAACATATCACCTTACTTTTCTGACTTTTGAGATATAGAACCCGTCACTGCCGAAGTGACATGGAAAGATGCTTGCCTTGTATGAGCCGAAAGGTCCGCCAAGCTCCTCTAAGAAGCTTACGGGTTCGAGCTCAGGGTGATTTTCAAGCAGTCTGTCTGTTATCTCGTCATTTTCTGCCTTTCTGAGAGTGCAGGTGGAGTAAACAAGCTCTCCGCCGATACACAGGTAATTCAGCGCATTTTCGGCAATTTTATACTGAATATCCGGAAGTCCCTGAAAATCGAGGGGATCCTTGTACTTGATCTCCGGCTTTCTCCTGACAGCTCCTATTCCGGAGCACGGAACATCACAGAGAATCTTGTTAAACTGAGGAAGTTCACTGTTGAGCACCGAAGCGTCTCCGGCAAAGGTCCTGATATTCGTCAGACCAAGCCTTTCCGCACCCTGTCTTATAAGTCCGGCACGCTTTTCATGGAGGTCACCGGCAAAAATTATGCCCTCTCCGCCCATAAGCTCAGCCATTGTAAAGGTCTTGCCGCCGGGAGCTGCGCATATATCAAGAATTCTGTCGTTTTTCTCCGGTGCCATTGCCATTGCGCAAAGCTGGGAAGCCTTGTCCTGAACATGGAACCAGCCCTGTTCAAAAGCATAGGAAGCGGCAGGATCTCCTCCTCCGGAAAGAATGTAACAGTCCGGAATATCACCGGCAGGCTCACAGATTATTCCTGATTTTTCGGAAAGAAGCTCCTCATCCGAACATTTCAGGGGATTTCTCCTTATTGTTACCGGAGGCTTGTCCAGTGAATCAGAGAGCAAATTAGTCATAAGCTCCGGACCATAGTCGCTGAAAAGACTTTCCACAAGCCATTCAGGAGCGGAGTACATTATGGACGATGAATGAAAAATATCACAGGGAACAGGATAAACTTTTTCACGGCGGATAAAGCTCCGGAGAACTGCATTGATGAATCCTCCGGCACTCTTTTTTCCAAACTGCCCTGCAAGGGAAACACTTTCGTTTACTGCCGCACTATCGGGAATGAAGTCCATAAAGCTCAGCTGATAAATTCCGCAGCGCAGAATATTCAGCACTGTATCGTCAAGCTTGTTAAGCGGGCGGGAGGAAAGTCCGGCAATAATATGGTCAAGAGTTATTTTTCTCTCGATAACGCCGTAGTAAATTACAGAGCAAAGTCCTTTATCTCTTGCGGAAAGTCCTGAACTTTCCAGACCTTTACTCAGCTGTATATTGGAGTAGCTGCCCTTTCTGAATGTTTTATTCAGCAGGCTGACAGCAAGGTATCGTGGATTCATCATCAGTCACTCCGCCTCGAAATTCCGATAAGTCTGAGAAGCTGTATTACCGTTGTAAGGAACGAAGCAACATAGGTCAGTGCTGCCGCCCTTAGAACCTTTGCTGCCTTGGAAACTTCATCTGCTTCAAGAATATACTCATTTTTAAGCGTTTTAAGTGCTCTTCCGCTTGCGTTGAACTCAACAGGAAGCGTTACAAGCTGAAAAGCTACAACAGCAAGGAAAAGAATTATACCAATGTTGATAAGCAATGTGTTAAAGCTGAGAATCATTCCCAGTACAATCAGAATATATGATGCATTGGAGCAAAAATTCGTAATCGGAACAAGCTTGCTTCTTATAACAATCGGAGAATAATTTTCGGCGTGCTGAACTGCATGACCGCACTCATGAGCCGCAACTCCGATTGCAGCAACGCTTGTTTTGCCGTAAACGCTGTCTGAAAGACGAATAACATTTGCTGTGGGATCAAAATGGTCGGTGAGATTGCCTGAAATACGTTCAATTCTGATGTTGCTCAGACCATTGCTGTCGAGAATTCTTCTTGCCACCTGATCTGCTGTCCAGCCTCTTGCGTTGCTTATTCTGCTGTATTTACCGTAGGTCATGTTCACATTCAGCGACGCAGCAACGGGAATAATTAAAATCAAAAGCCAGTATAACATCATACTTCCTCACTTTCTATACAAGAATTTCGCCCTTAGTAATCTTTTTTCCTCTGAGAAAATCTGCGGTTTTCATGCGTTTTCCGCCCTCTGCCTGAATCTCTGTAAAGGTAAGAAGTCCTCCGTCACCGCATTTTACCGTAAATTTATCAGCGTCAACTATCTCACCGTTTGCCGCCTTTTCATCTGTACCATTTTCAATGACGGAACGGAAAATCTTCAGTCTTTTTCCGCCCATAAGTGTAAATCCAGTCACACCTCTGATAGTATTGTGAAGCTCCTTTGCACTCTTTGAAAAATCCAGCGCACTCATGCTTTTTGTTATCATCGGAGAGTAGCACGACAAAGAATCGTCCTGCTTTTCAGGAGCGAGAGTTCCCTCCTCAACAGCTTTAATAGTATCAGCAAGAACCTCACCGCCCATAACGGCAAGTCTGTCATAAAGCTCCTGATAAGTCTCATTTTCGCCGATCTCTGTCTCACGTCTGAGCAGCATATCACCTGTATCAAGACCTTTGTCCATCTGCATGGAGGTTACACCGGTTTTCGATTCACCGTTGAGAATACACCAGTTTATGGGAGCTGCTCCCCTGTATGCCGGAAGAAGTGAAGCATGGATATTTATACAGCCGTATTTCGGCAGATTAAGAATCTCCTCCGGCAGAATCTGTC
Source organism: Oscillospiraceae bacterium (assembly GCA_016295545.1). Classification (GTDB taxonomy): domain Bacteria; phylum Bacillota; class Clostridia; order Oscillospirales; family Ruminococcaceae; genus Ruminococcus. Next base: position 3,898 of record JAEDLA010000148.1, read on the forward strand.
CATAGGCTGTTACAACTATCAGGTCGGGAGAAAGCTCTTTCAACAGCTTCATACCAGCTTCGGCGTCCTCACCCTTTCTCAGGGAAAGAGGCTGATACACAGGGATATTATATTCCTGCGCCGCTTTTTTTACAGGTGTAGGAATCATTTTATATCCTCTGCCCTTTGGCTTGTCAGGCTGAGTGAACACCGCTGAAACTGTATGTGTGCTTTCCGCAAGAGTTTTCAGGCAGGGCACAGCAAAATCAGGAGTTCCCATAAAAACAATATTCATAGCTTATTCCACCTCATCAGGACGAACAAATTCCTCTACAATTTCCGTAAAAACATGACCGTCAAGGTGGTCGTTTTCATGACAGGTACACTGTGCGCCCAGTTCCTCAAATTCACGCTCATACCAGTTTCCGTTTCTGTCCTGAGCCTTGAGAACGCACTTCATTGGACGTTTCACATATCCCCATATATCAGGGCATGAAAGGCAGCCCTCGATTACTCTCTGAGAGCCCTTTCTGCTGAGAATCTGCGGATTTATAGCTTCTATCCTTTCGTCGTCAAGGTGCATTATAAAAATTCGGCGGCATATACCGATCTGAGGAGCTGCAAGTCCAACGCCCTGAGCCTTGTCCAGTGTCTCGTGCATATCATTGAGGAGCACAGCAAGCTTCTCATCAAATTTTTCAACAGGTCTGCATACCTTGTGGAGCACATCGTCCTTGTCAGTAAGAATTTTTCTAAGTGCCATTTTTGTTCTTCCTTTCATTAAATGTATATCTATATCAATTCAGCAGTCTCCGTTAATATCCGCATAAAAGGTTATCCTGTTCATTTCAGGCAGCTTCGGAG
>JAEDLA010000149.1 GCA_016295545.1 Oscillospiraceae bacterium
GTGAACTGCGCTCCGGTCGCTCACCGGCGCTCCGGTCGCTCAGCGGCGCTCGCTCACCGGCGGTCAAATAATTTTTTCATAAGGGGGATTGTCATTCCGCCGGCGGCATTGCCTAAAACGATAAGAGCAATGTAGGGCACTCCCATTAAGGTCGGAGTTGCGGCGAACATATAAAAGCAATCGGCAACTGAGTGGTTGAATCCGCAGAGAATAAATACCATAACAGGCATAACAATGCCGAATACAGCTGAGGTATCCTGCTGCTTTTCACGGCATTTTTTCGCATTTTCAACAGCTATGTACATCAGCATTCCGCAGAAAAAAGCAAGTATAAGCTGACTGGGAATGCTGTCTCCCATTTTCGTTTCCATAGAAGCGGCAGCCTTTTCCTGAATACTGCTGCCGAATCTGGTAAGCCTTATAAGGAGAGCACTTAAACCTGTTCCTATAACATTTCCAAGCAGGGTAATAAGGACTTCACGAATATAAATCGGCTTATTTTCGGGGATATATCCAACCTTTCCCGTAAACAGCGAAAAGCCGAACTGAACGATAGTAAATAGTCCGAGACTGAACAGGAATGCTCCCAGAAATTTATTGTCAACGGATAGAAAAACCGTTCCGCCTATGCCGATAAGTATTCCTGACATTATTGCTTTAGCTAAAATGCTCTTAAATGATTCCATTTGTCTGTTCCTTTCAAAAAAGGAGCTGTCCGCAGAGAAGCCGTCAGTGCGGACAAGTTCCGAAATATTTTCTCTGAACCTGTGACGTACAAAAACGCCTGCAAAGACAGGCTCTTATATATTATATAACATTTTACGGCTTTTAACAATAATCATTTTTCACAATATTATGCTTTATTTTTGTAAATTATGCATAGATGCACTATGCTTTTTTTCGCAAAGTATTGCTACAGGTTCATTCGTGAATTCCTTATTTTCTCCCTTATTTTAAGCACCGACGAGGGTGAAACGGACAGCTCATCAATTCCCATGCGGATAAATGTTTCGGTAAGCTCCGTGTCTGCACCAAGCTCACCGCATATTCCCACCCATATTCCTGCTTTGTGACCGTTGTCGATTACACGCTTTATCATTCTCATAACTGCCGGATGACGTGGATCGTAAAAATCATCAAGTCTGGGATTCTGCCTGTCTGCTGCAAGAGTATACTGGGTAAGGTCGTTTGTACCGATACTGAAAAAGTCAGCCTCCTCAGCAAGAATGTCACTTATCTCCACAGCCGCCGGAGTTTCTATCATTATCCCCTGTTCAGGCTCTCCGCACTCAATACCCTTGTCAAGAAGCTCATGCCTTACCTCGTCAGCGATCCTGTGAATCTCTTTAAGCTCCCACAGTGAAGTTATCATCGGGTACATTATGCTTATGTCACCGAATGCAGTTGCACGGTAAATTGCCCGAAGCTGAGCCTTAAAAATCTCAGGCTGAGTAAGGCATATTCTTATGGCACGACAGCCCATTGCCGGATTTTCCTCCTGTCCGATGCCAAGATAGTCAGCCTGCTTGTCAGCGCCGATGTCAAGTGTGCGGATAATAAGCTTTTTTCCTGCCAGCGTTTCAGCTGCTTTGCGGTATATCTGAAACTGCTCCTCCTCTGTTGGCAGACTGCTCCTGCCAAGATAAATAAACTCAGAACGGAACAGTCCTATGCCGCCTGCATCATTGAGAAATACAGCGGCAATATCCGAAAGGCTGCCGATATTGGCGTAAAGCCGGATTTTTCTGCCGTCCAGCGTTATATCTTCCTTATCCTTCAGACTTTGCAGCAGCTTTTGCTGTTCAATTTCCTCGGACCGTTTACTTCGCATTTCATCAAGCAGGTCTTTATCCGGATTAATGTACAGCCTGCCGCTGCCGCCGTCAACAACTGCCGTTTTTCCGTTCAGGGAGCTGTCCAGCTTAACGGAACAACCGATTATCGCAGGAATATTCATTGTACGTGCAAGAATAGCCGTATGAGAATTTGACGAACCGTGAACTGTCACAAATGCAAGTACCTTTTCCTTGTCCAGCTGTACTGTCTGACTGGGGGCAAGGTCGTCAGCAAGTATTATCTCCGGCTCATCTGAACTGTCGAAAGCATCAGGACTTTCGCATAAAATCCGCAGCAGTCTGTCAGAAATATCCTTAACGTCAGCGGCACGGGCTTTCATATACTCGTCCTCCATTGTGCTGAACAGATTGGAAAAGTTGTCACCTGTCACCGAAACTGCATATTCAGCATTAACGGACTGAGTTCTGATGATATTCTCTGCTGATTCGATATAGTCACTGTCATCAAGCATCATTGCGTGAATCTCAAAAATTGCGGCGCTTGCTTCGCCTATTTCACGCACTGCTTTTTCGTAAAGCTGTTTCAGCTGCTCCTTAGCTTTTTCCCTTGCCTTTTCAAGCCGTTCAAGCTCCGCAGCAGTATCATCAATACGTATCCTTTTGACCTGACTTTCACTGCCGGTAAAAACTCTCAGTCTGCCGATTGCTATACCGCCGTAAACACTTTTTCCGCTGTAAATCTCCATACTACGCTCCTTAAAGATTCTGTCCGAAGAATCTTTCCAATGCAGCGGCAGCTTCCTCCTCGTCAGCGCCCTCAACAGTCACAGTAACCTCTGCTCCGCATTTTGCTCCCAGAGACATAACGGAGAAAAGCTTCTTTCCGTCAGCTGATTTTCCTCCGCATTCAAGCTTCACAGATGAGGAAAATTTCTCCGCCGCTTTCACAAGCAGTCCTGCCGGTCTTGCGTGTATTCCTGTTTCGTCCTTGATGATATAGGTGAATTTTTTCATATAGCTGTACTCCTTAATAAAACTATTTCGGGATTATTGTGTCCGAAAGCAGTATCTTTATTCTCACAGATATTACAAATGTCATTCACAAAATTACTTAAAGCATATTTACAAGGTTATGTGTTTTGTGTTAAAATAAATCTTAACAACAAAGAAAGGACGCTGATTATGAAACCATTAGCCGCTGTATATATTTTCACTATTGTTATGATGTCCGCTGAAATTGGCTATATTCTCACAAAAGGCAACCGCAGCAGACAAACCTTTTCATTCGTTATTTGCCAGATTCTCCTGAATATCTGGTCCGCTGCCCAGCTATTTCAGCTTGAAGCCGTTACGCAGAGACAGCTGTTCCTGTCCTACTGCGTGGGAAATACCGGAATATGCTTTATCGGTACTGCATGGCTTTATCTCTCTTTCTGCACCTCCGGCAGACAGCTGCCGAAGTCCGCTGCACGTCTGATGATTGTTTTTTCCGGTTTTATGTGGCTTTTTGCCATGACAAATCCGCTTCACCGGCTGTTTTACAGTAGCTTTGCAATGGAGGGCGTTGAACACGGATTATTATTTTACGTCAATATTTTTTACACCTATTTCTGCATAATTTTCGGTTCAGCACTTATCTGCCGCAGTATTTCCGGTGACACCAAGAGACGCAGACAGATACTTCTGCTGTCTCTTTCAGCAATAATTCCCCTTGTATCAAATATGCTCCACCTTACAGGAATTACCGGCACAGGCTATGATATTACTCCCCTTGCATTTTCAGTTTCCAGTGTGCTTGTGCTTCTTGCAACTAACCGCTTCGGATTTCTGAATGTGAAAGAGCTTGCCTTTGACCGTGCCCTTGAAAGCATTTCAGAGGGAGTTGCTGTTTTCGGCAGCAACGGCAGAATGACTTTTTCAAACGAGACTTTCCGTAAGCTTTTCGGCGAATGCTCAATCGAGGAGCTTAACGGGATTATGGCGGAGCATTCCGGCAGTTCTGCTGAATCCTCCGATAATTCTGAAATTAATATGGACGGCAGGATAATCAGTCTGAGGCAGTATTTTCACAAGGGTAAAAACAGCCGGACACTTGCTGTTACTGTTATTGCCTCTGATATTACAAGGTACTACGAAATGGCACGGCAGAAACATGCTCTCTCTGAAGCACGGGAAAAGCTTGCTGTTGAACGTGAACGGAACAGAATAGCGCAGGAAGTTCACGATACTGCCGGACATACCCTGACTATGATAAACTCTCTTGCACGTCTTATTGATGTTTCCTCCGCAAAAGGTGATAATGCTGCTGTTCAGCAGTATGCAAAGGAGGCTCAGCAGCTTTCCAGTCAGGGAATTGCTCAACTGAGAGTTTCCATAAATAATCTCAGACGGCGTTCGGAAAATTCGCTTATCACTGAGGGACTGGAGCAGCTTGTTTCCTCTGTGCGTGGAATCAGGGCTGAACTTTGCATTCAGGGCGAAGACAGTATGAAATATTCTTTCTGCTCCAACGTTATTTACGAAAATACCCGTGAAGCTATTACCAATTGTGTGAAATACTCCGGTGCTGACAGAATGGATATTATTGTCAAGCTTCTCCCTGATTCAGTTGAGGTATATATCATGGACAACGGCTGCGGCTGTACTGATATTGTTCCCGGAAATGGTCTGAAAGGTATGCAGGAACGCACTGAAAGGGCTGGCGGTACAATTAAATTTTCCTCCCCCGACGGCTGCGGTTTCTCCATTGTTATGAAATTCCGCCACCGGTGAGCGCCGGTGAGCGACCGGAGCGCAGTTCACCCACCCGTGTTAGTTTTCCTGTATAGTAAAATAAGTTTGCCCTCCCTCAGAGGGAGGGGGGAATAAAAGCCTGTGAAGAGATATTTGCTTCACAGGCTTTTTCAGAATCTGATAGAAGTA
>JAEDLA010000150.1 GCA_016295545.1 Oscillospiraceae bacterium
GTCAGTCAACGCAGAGTGACGGAACGATAGCGGACAAATTTTTCAGCAGGTTGATCTGAAATTAGTATTAACTATTGCCGTAAAGATAAAAATAATTTGTATACTTATGAAAGGATATGGATTTATGAAAGATATTATCGAGATTCTACAGCAGAACGCCCGTATATCCGATGCTAAAATAGCGGAAATCATGGGAATTACCGAAGCCGAAGCCGAAGCTGAGATAAAAAGGCTTGAAGCTGAGGGCGTTATAAAGGGTTACAGCGTTATCGTAAACGATGAGCTTTACGATAAGTCAACTGTTTACGCAACTATTGAGCTTAAAGTTACTCCTCAGCGTGACTGCGGCTTTGACGATATCGCAAAAACTATAATGATGTATGACGAGGTTGAAAGCGTATCTCTTATGTCAGGCGCATACGACCTTGCAGTTGAGGTCAAAGGCAATAACCTCAAGGACGTTGCTCTTTTCGTCTCGGAGCGTCTCTCCACTATTGAGGGAGTTCTCTCCACTGCAACACATTTCATTCTTAAAAAATACAAGGAAAAAGGAATCTTCATCGACCGTGAGGAAACCGATGAAAGGGGATTTGTTTGCCCGTGATCGATTACGATAAAGCTTTATCAAATAAAGTCAAGGAAATGAAGCCCTCCGGCATAAGAAAATTCTTTGATATTGCCGGAACTATGGAGGGCGTTATCAGTCTTGGTGTGGGAGAGCCTGATTTCTCCACGCCCTGGGTTATCAGAAAGGCTGCTATCCAGACGCTTGAACGCAAGCAGATAGTCTATGGTCCCAACAAGGGAATAGATGGACTGAGAAAGGCTGTTGCCGATAACATTAAGAAAAAGCATGGTATTGAATACTGCTCCGAAAACGAGATAGTAATAACTGTCGGCGGCTCTGAGGCTATCGATATTACCCTCAGAGGCATTATTGATCCCGGCGATGAGGTTCTTGTTGTTGAGCCGAGCTTTGTCTGCTATGCTCCGCTGGTGGAGCTTGCAGGCGGCGTTGCTGTTCCTGTTCCCACTAAAATTGAAAACAACTTCAAGCTCACTGTGGAGGATCTGCAGGGCAAGGTCACAGAGCGTACAAAGCTTCTTATACTCCCCTTCCCCAACAATCCCACAGGTGCTATCATGACTCGTGAGGATTTAGAGCCTATTGCCGGTTTCCTCCGTGATACCAATATAATAGTCCTCTCTGACGAGATATACTCAGAGCTGACCTACGGCAGAAAGCACTGCTCCATTGCAGAGCTGCCGGATATGAAAGAGCGTACTATCCTTGTAAACGGCTTCTCAAAGGCTTATGCCATGACCGGCTGGAGACTGGGTTATATGGCTGCTCCCGAACCAATCATCTCACAGATAGTTAAAATTCATCAGTACGCAATTATGTGCAGTCCCTATATCAGCCAGAATGCTGCCATTGAAGCACTCACCTCCTGCGACAAAGAAGTGAAAAAAATGGTAGACGAATACAACAGCCGCCGCCGTTTCCTTGTAGGTGAATTTAACCGTATCGGACTTACCTGCTTCAATCCGGAGGGTGCTTTCTATGTATTCCCATGCATTAAGAGCACTGGTCTGTCCAGCGAGGAATTCTGCGAAAGGCTGCTCTACGAGGAGCTTGTTGCAGCTGTTCCCGGAAACGCATTCGGCGACAGCGGCGAGGGATACATAAGAATATCCTATGCATACTCCCTCAAGCACCTTATGGAGGCAATGAAGCGTATCGAAAAATTTGTAAATAAACTCAGGGACGAAAAGCATGACTGAAATGACTGTAAAAAATGCCGCCAAAATCAACCTTGCCCTTGACGTTACAGGCAGACTGCCGGACGGCTACCATACCATTGAAAGCGTATTTCAGACCGTTGGAATATACGATGAAGTCACGGTAAAGCTGACTGACGCTGGAATTACTGTCTCATGCAGCGTACCGGAGCAGTTTTCCGCATCGGACGAGATTCCCTGCGGCGAAAGCAACACCGCTTACAAGGCCGCAAAGCTTTTCTTTGAAAAAACAGGGATAAATCAGGGATGCAGCATTCATATAAAAAAGGGTGTGCCCTCTCAGGCTGGAATGGGCGGAGGAAGCTCCGATGCAGCAGCTGTTCTGTACATTCTCAACAAGCTCTGCAATACAGGTCTTTCTCCTGCTGAGCTGAATGAAACAGGCAAAAAAATCGGTGCGGACGTTCCGTTTTTCCTCATAGGAGGAACTGCCTGTGTCAGCGGAATCGGTGAAAAAATTATTCCTGCTGCTGACTATTCAGGACGAATTCTCCTTATTGCAAAGGGCAGCGGAGGCGTTTCAACTGCGGAGGCTTACCGTAAAATTGACAGCCTTGAAGCGCCTGAGCATCCTCCGGTACAGCAGCTTGTACAGGCAATAAACTCAGGCAGCGGCGATGAATACCGATTTTTCGGCAATCTCTTTGAATCAGCGGTGAAACTGGAATCTGTTGACTTTATAAAGAAAACTATGGCTGACTGCGGTGCGCTGTCGGCTGTTATGACAGGCAGCGGTTCGGCAGTTTTCGGTCTTTTCAGCAATACCGCCGACGCAGAAAAATGTGCTGTGATACTAAAAGCAGCAGACTGCTTTGCTCAGGTCTGCACTACAGTTGACAGTGCATTTATAGAAATATAGCACAGGCGATTACAGGGGACAAACATGAACAAAAAAGAAAAAATTATTCTGACTGACCCGGACGAAGCTGCAAAAATGGTGGTTGACCGCTTCGGCTATGAAATACTTGCCGACCACCGCCGCTTCTGTGCGGCTTTCAGCGACTTTGCTCCGAAGCTTTCAAAGGAATGCAAGGCTTACCTTGTGGCTCTCAGCGAGAACGCAGGGGAAATTTATCTTAACGCTCAGAAAGATGTTGCGGAGGGCAATACCGCTCCTGACGAGGTAAACAGACGTGCTTTTGCCATAATCTCGGAATTTCTCAACACCGAAAAGGCTGAAATGGTAGTCTCAGGACTTTCATTTGCTATGGGCTGGGGAAAAACCGAACCGCAGGCAAAGCCGCAGATGACAGTAAACGATGAGCCTGCGGACACTTCTCAGTTTACTTCGGACGATTTGTTCCGAAAGGCTGAGGCCGGTGATGTTAACGCTCAGTTCAACCTTGCGGAGCGCTTTTACTACGGACGTGGAGTAAAGCACAGCTATCCCCTTGCAGTCCACTGGTTTAAGGCGGCTGCACAAGCCGGACTGAGCAGTGCTCAGAGACGTCTCGGTGACTGCTATCACAACGGTCAGGGAATTCCAAAGGACTTTTCTCTTGCCGTAATATGGTACGAAAAGGCGGCTCAGCAGGGGGATTATGAAGCTCAGCAGGCTCTTATCCGCTGCTACAAAACAGGCGGATTCAACCTTACACAGGACATTGCCCGTGCACAGCAGCTTATGACAGAGTACGGCATCTCCGGTGATTACACAAATTCCCTTGCTTTGCTTCAGAAAAGTGCTGAAAAGGGGTGCTCCCACTCTCAGCTAAAGCTTGCGGATACCATGTTTTACGGCAATAATACCGACTGCGACAGAACAGGGGCATTCCAATGGTATATGCGTGCAGCGGAGCAGAATAATCCCGAAGCGCAGTTCAGCCTTGCCCGGTGCTATGCTGACGGCGAGGGCACTGAAAAAAATTCCTCCGAAGCTTTCTACTGGTACGAAAAGGCGGCTGAAAACGGTCATGCCGAAGCTATGAACAATCTGGGCTGCTGCTTTTTCAACGGAACAGGAGCTGCCGTTCACTATAAAAAAGCGGCTGAGCTTTTCCTGAAAGCGGCAAATCTTGGCAGCGTCCGTGCTCAGTATAACTACGGCGAATGCTGCTATCAAGGGGCGGGAGTTATAAAAAATCTCAGCGAAGCCGCTAAATGGTACAAAATGGCTGCTGTTCACGGAAATGCCGAAGCTCAGTATTCGCTGGGCTGGTGCTATTACTTCGGAGAGGGCATTTCACAGGATTACAGCAGTGCAAAACACTTTTTTAAGCTGTCAGCTCAGCAGAGGAATCCCAACGGACAGATAATGCTGGGATACTGCTGCCTGAACGGTCAGGGAACTGAAAAAAATTACGCAAAGGCGGCGGAATGGTTTGAAAAGGCCGCCAACAGAGGAAGCTCCGAGGCGGCTCAGATGCTGGTGAAATGCCTTGCCACAGGCGGATTTTTCCTTGCAAGAGATACGGATAAGGCTAAGCGAACTGCTGAAAAATACGGTGTAAAATATGAAACGCTGTGAGGTGGATTACATGGAAGAAAAAATGGAAGCTAAGGTTATCCTTATGAAATGTCCGGAAACAAAAAAGGTCTACGGTGTAAGGATAGAAAAATATGAGGGCGACTGGTACAGAACATGGGCTTTTCCTCTTGACAGCAGGAAAGCCGCCCACGAAGGCTACGACAGGGAGAAAATTACCGGAAATCTCTATCCGGCTGACGAATATCCCGGCTGTCCCTACTGCAAATCAGTGAAATTCATCACCTGTGGCACCTGCGGAAAACTCTCCTGCGACAGCGGAAAGAAAGTCGTTCAGTGCCCCTGGTGCGGCACCAAGGGCAGAATCTTGACTATTGAAAAGGAAATTGAATTTGGTGTGGGAGATATGTAATACTAATCCCATATCAACTTTCTATTTTATAAATATCTCCCCTCATCTAATAAAAAGAATTCTTAATAAAACT
>JAEDLA010000151.1 GCA_016295545.1 Oscillospiraceae bacterium
CTCCGAAATATCGCCGAGAACAACACTTTTTCTGTAAAGCGCCTCAACAGCGTCGAGGCGCTCAATTATGCGTGCCGGACTTTTCAGGGGCTGTTCTATCCAGTTTTTGAGCAATCTGCGTCCCATTGAAGTCCTTGTGCTGTCAAGCACCCACATAAGAGAGCCTTTTTTCTCCTTATTTCTGAGAGTTTCCGTAAGCTCAAGGTTTCTTCGTGCATTCAGGTCAAGTCCCATAAATGATTCAGGACTAAGCAGCTCAATGGAAGTGAAACGTGAAACAGAGGTTTTCTGAGTATCGTTTATGTAGTCGAAAAGACCGCATACAGCTGCACAGTCAGCACCCTCCTCGCTGATACCAAGCTCACGGACGGTCTGAACGCTGAAAACTGCGGCAACCATATCACGCTTCATTTCAGGAGAAAAGCACTGACTGTCACGGAGAGTAACAGCACATTCCAGCCGTGTCTTAATAAATCCGGAAACATTTTTCAGTGAGAGAAAGCTGTCGGTGAAGATTATCTCCGCAGGCTGACAGCGTGAAAGCTCATTGATAACGCCTGATTCAAGCTCCTTTCCTGAGAACAGGGAAAGAGCAGCTTCACCGGTGGAAATATCAGCAGAAGCTACAGCGCAGGCTTTTTCTGCTTCATCATAGAAAACGCTGCATATATAGTTGTTTCTGCCGTCATCGAGCATACTGCTTTCGGTAAGAGTACCGGGGGTTACAATTTTGATAACATCACGTACAACAATTCCCTTTGATTCGGACGGATCGGTAAGCTGTTCACAGACGGCTACCTTGTATCCCATGTCAATAAGTCGTTTTATGTACATATCTGCTGCGTGATAGGGGATTCCGCACATAGGCGCACGTTCCTCCAGTCCGCAGTCCCTGCCGGTGAGGGTAAGTTCAAGTGCCTTTGAGACAAGAAGTGCGTCATCGAAGAACATTTCGTAGAAATCTCCGAGACGGAAGAAAAGTATGCAGTCCTCATACTTGTCCTTGACTTCAAAGTACTGCTTCATCATAGGTGAAATTTTACTTCTGTCCACTTGCATTTATATGGACTACCTCCTTGAAATTTCATAAAGAGCTGAAAAACTGTCATAATGAGACTTATGAAACCGCCCATTATGACAGATTCTGAATTATCAGCCGCAGCCGCCGCAGGTTGCGCAGCTGCCTGAACAGCCGTGACTTATCTGACAGGTGTCAGGATCCTCGCCGTTGGCGCACATACTGATAATCTGATTAACATCGCTGATAAGCTGTTCAAGGGCGCTCTGAGCGGTGTTGAATGCAGCCATATTTTCATTTGCCATGATTTTTGAATAAATCTCTTTAAGCTCCTCATTAAGCTTTTTGAGACGGTCAGAATTTTCCTCGCCGCCGCTCATTTCAGCGTTGATATTCATTCTTTTGAGATTGAAGTCGCCGATAAGCTGCTGAAGCTCAGCGTCCTTGTCGTTAGCCTCTTTGGCGCTCATGTAAGCTGTATATCTTTCGTCCTGCTGAATAGCCTTTCCAAGCTCTCTTGTCATTTTGATAATATCCATTAATAATTCTCCTTTTGATCTATAATTTTTCCGGTTACAGCCCAGTTTTTAGTTTCAGTTACCTCAATTGTGACAAACTGACCGATAAGTGAGCTGTCGCCGGGAAATTCAGCAATAATAAATTCATTGCTTTTTCCGGTAAGGAATCCCTCCCGTTTTTTGCTGACACCGTCTGCAAGAACACGCATTTTACGTCCTGCAAAACGTTTGTAGTGCTCCGAAGATATTTCTCTCTGAACCTCTAAAAGCTCTCTCATACGGCGGCTTTTGACATCATCGGTAATCGTATCCTCCATATCCGCCGCCTTTGTACCTGTTCTTTTTGAATATATAAAAGAGTAGATATTGTCGAATTTTACAGACCTGATAAGCTCCAGTGTTTTCCGGAAATCCTCATCGCTTTCATTGGGGAATCCTACAATAAGGTCGGTGGTAAGGGAGAAATCCCTGTCACGGCTTCTTATGCTGTCCACAATGGAGAGGTATTTCTCTATGGTGTAGCGGCGGTTCATTCGTTCAAGAATGTCATTGCTGCCGCTCTGTACAGGCAGGTGAAGATGCTTTGCCACCTTATCACAGCTGAAAATAGCGTCAATAAGCTCCTCAGACGCATCTTTCGGGTGAGAGGACATGAAGCGGATAATAAAATCACCCTCAATTTCATTCAGGCGGTGCAGAAGCTGCGGAAAGCTCATGCCGTTTTTCAGGTCATTTCCGTAGGAGTTGACATTTTGTCCCAGCAGCATTATTTCCTTATACCCCTGAGAAACAAGGGATTCAACCTCACGGATTATTTCGTCAGCAGAACGGCTTCTCTCTCTGCCCCTGACATAGGGAACAATGCAGTAGGTGCAGAAATTGTTGCAGCCGTTCATAATGGGAACAGACGCACGGAAGCTGCTTTCACGTACAGGCTCAACTGACGGAAAATCGTGATATTCTGCTGTATCAGCTGAATATCCGCAGCCCTTTATGGCGTTGAGAAGAAGCTCAGGCAGCGAATGAAGGGAAGAGGTGCCGAGAACGAAATCTACCTGAGGATAGGATTTCCTTATTTTCTCCTCAATGTGGCTCTGAGCAGTCATACAGCCGCAGATACCTATAATAAGCTGAGGATTAAGCTCCTTTAAATGCTTAAGGCTGCCGATAATGCCGAAAACTCTGTCCTCAGCATTTTCTCTTACTGCACAGGTGTTCAGGATAATGAGGTCAGCCTGCTGTTCGTTATCGGTAAATCCGAAGCCTGCCTGTTTAAGAATGCCCTTTATCTTTTCGCCGTCCGAGACATTTAGCTGACAGCCGAAGCTTCTCACGCAGGCAAGTGGCAGGCTTCTGCATTCGAGGAACTTCTTTATTTCTTCAATAGTTTTAACATTATCAGTCAATATATACTCCTTTAATCTTTTTTAGGGTTAATACTAAATTTGTTTTTACCTGTTCGCTTGACCGCATAAAGCTGCTCGTCAGCCAGATGGTAAAGCTCATTATATGTGGTGTTTTTGCCGTTAAAGGCAGCACCTATGCTTGATGTTATATGGAACTCCTCGTACTCTATCTTGAAGTATTCCTCCATGCGCCGCATAAATCTGCGCAGAAGCATATTCAGGCATTCCATGTCAATATCACTGCAAATAAAAACGGCAAATTCATCTCCGCCAATTCGTGCAACGATGTCGTTTTTTCTGTTGAAGAACTCATCCAGAAGATTTGCATACATCACCAGTGCTCTGTCTCCCTCAGGGTGACCGAGTGTATCATTGATAGACTTGAAATTATCCATATCAAGAATAAGCAGAGCACCCTGACCGGGAAGCTTTTCAATAGCCTCCTTAACAGCTTCATCAAAGCCCTCTCTGTTAAGAATTCCTGTAAGCTTGTCGGTTCGTGATTTCATCTGCATATTATTCATTCTGCCGGAGAACCGATTAGTAATGATAATAAGTATTACAGCCACGATTATGGCAACAAGAGCCATAATAAGTTCAACCTTGTAAAGATATTTAAGGATAAGATTTCTCCGGGCGTAAGTGACAAGAAGCCAGCCGGTGCTTTCCATTCTTGTTATGTAGATGTAATAGGTCTGATTATTGCATTTTATCTGCTCCTGACCGGTTTTTCCGTCTTTAAGCAGAGCGTCTATCTGCCGGTAAAAATCAGTGCCCTTTTCAAGAGTGTCTCCGGAGACAAATTTCTCCGAATCTGCTATAAGGAGATTGTCAGAACCGGTAACAAAAAATGCACCGTCAATATTTTCGTCAAGGGATATTTTTGTGACAAGTGACTGAGCGTAGTCAAGGTAAATGTCTGTTGACATGACACGGACAGCGTCAGTATAATTCATTCTTGCTGAAGCGCTTATGCACATCTTTCCGAGCATTGAATCGGGGTAAGGCTCTCCGAAAACGAAGCCGGTGCTGTCTTTTCCTGTGATATACCAGGGCCTTTCCTCCATTACCCAGTCGTCGCCGGGAATCCAGCCGGAAGCGTCAAGGTAGACGCCGTCGGTATCACCGATATAAATACCCATAGGGTATTCATCGTGAGTTTCGTAGGTAGTTTCGAGAAATTTCTGAATCTCCTCATCATTCATACTGCTTTCTTCAATTATCTGCTTGTAAATATCAAGCTCCCCCATAACCTTGCCCGTCCATGTATCAAGGAGACTGGCACAGTTATCAGAACGCAGGGACATATTCTTTTTGGAGAGGGAGATTATCGAATTGGACGTAAGCAGAAAGAAAGTGATTATCAGCACGAGGACAACAGGAATAACTGTAAAAGGCAGAGGTAAATTCCAATCGGTTTTCTTTTTTCTTTTCATAAGGTCAATCCTTTAAAAGCGTTTATAATAATGACAGGGAATAAGCGTCCGGACTATACATCCGGCTTTCTGTCAGAATAAAAGTGCCCAGTATAAATATAGAATAATTATATCACACCTGACATGATTTTTCAAGAGAAAATAATAATTTTCTGAAAAGAGAATTATTTCCGTCTGAAATGATATTACAAAAATCTGCGCTAAAATTAAAAGTATTTGTTGTGTTTTAAAGTACTTGCGGTACACAATTTAAATAAACAGTGGATTATCTGAATATAATATAGCAGAAAATGGATTGACTTGATGAATAAAATGTGATATACTTGATATATG
>JAEDLA010000152.1 GCA_016295545.1 Oscillospiraceae bacterium
TACTGCGTTGAAACAGGCTGTTTTTATGAATGGAAAAGTCAAGTCGATGAGGCAAAAACGTATGGTTGTTTCTTTCAGTCCAGTTAAATACCTTGATTATGTGCTTTCTCTCTGATCGGTTACAAAACGGTTACAACATATCCGATTTAGGAGAGGATAAATTTTCATGCGTATGGTCTGCAGCCGGAAATCGCCGGTATTGACATTTATAAATGAATATGATATAATTTATTAATCATATGTTATACCTGATTGTGGGAATTAACAATCAGACTACCACAATTAAGATCACAGGTACATATCACGAGCTGTATGATAATATATACAATAATATCTACACAACTCAGTTACAGCGATTTTCTTTTAGTATCCCCTGCGATGTTGAAATAAATGACGGCCATTTCCATATGGAGATCACTGCTCTGGATTTCAGCTATTACGGCGAAAACACCGGATATGTTGATTTCGTTGGAGCTATATCAGGAAATACAGACAAGGATATCTCACTCTATCTGGCAGATGAAAAGGGCAATAAGTACAAATTGCTGTTGGACGATTATTATCGTGATAATTTTTCAAGCATTGCAGAGTTTTTGTGCTCGGACCGGTTAAGAAAGGATTTTATCGTTTCGGCTGCCATAACTGAATATAAAACACTGCTTGTTGAGTACGGAGATATTTCATATGAATTTGAAATAGACTTTGATCGTGCTTCAGGTTCTTTCGAATACTATGCTCTGAAAAAATAAATCGTGAATGAATATTTCGCTATACTCCTTTGGAAGCTTGTTTCAACCAAAGGTAAATTTTTTTCATTTTTTAAAGTGCAACCTTTTGGCATTAAAAAAACTATTGTAAACAGAAGGATAAGGTGGAGAATATGGCAGAAGTCAAAACACCATACTCCGTTGATACCGATAACGCAGTTGACAAATATTCCGATATGGTCCTGCGGATAGCACTGACATATACAAGAAATATGACAGATGCACAGGATATCTATCAGGAGACTTTCCTCAGGCTTGTGAAATACAGGCATACCATTGAAAGCGAGGAGCATCTGAAGGCGTGGCTCATACGGGTCACTACAAACTGCGCAAAAAGCTTTTTATCCAAAAATCAAGCATATAACACAGAAGAGCTTGATGAAAATATCCCTTCGGAAGAAAAATTTGAGGCAAATGAACAAAGCGAGCTGTATGAACAGGTTCTTCTTCTGAAAGAAAAATACAAGACTCCTCTGTATTTGTATTATTACGAAGGATATTCGGTAAAGGAAATAGCACGATGCCTCGGCGAAAAGGAAAATACAATAAAATCCCTGCTGTCACGAGGACGGCAACACCTTAGGAAAGCACTTGAAAAGGAGGGCATACATCTATGAAAGAAGAATTTGCAAAGCTGTATGATAATATAAAAACTCCCGAAGAATGGAAAAATGACATTAAGGAAAAAATGCACAGGGCAGAGCTTGAGGAAACAGAGGAGAGATCTGCCTCGGTTATCCGCCCGACAGTCAGAAAAAAACCTGTCCGTATACTTTTTTCTGCAGCGGCAGTTATATGCGCCGCTGCCGCCGCTGTCTTTATTTTTGCACTGAACACCGATAACGATTCGATCTACATTACAGACTTTGATGACAGCACATTCTGCAAAGATATTGAGCTTACAGACGGAGCAGTCCACTTCAACCGCAGAGGTCAGGAAATATCTATAACAAACGGTCTTGGAATCGGCGGTCCCGGGCATAATGATGATGACGAAAATGACGAAGCATTGCCTTCCGAGGTATATGAGCTTGAAAACGGCGGAACCGTCACCGTAAAAAAAAGTATCAACAACACTGTTCCTTTCTCGGATAATGATGAATGGTCTGAAATATGCGGCAGAAAGATCCTGATAACTGTTTCCGGCGGCGAAAACAATTTTACCTATAAGGCATTCTATCAAGACGCTTCGGATATGATAACCGTTGAAGGAAGCAATGTTACGCAGAGAGAGTTTATAGATTTCCTTTATAAAAAAATACAGTAAAAAAATTTTTTTAAAAAATGCAACCAAATGCATCTTGCAAAAGTATATATATCAGAACGTTCAAAATCAAACAAAAAACATTTCGGAGGAACGATTTATGAAAACAAGAAAAAATGCATCAAGATCAGCACTTATCTTTATGTCCTGCTTGCTTTTTCTGACAGGCTGCGCAGCAGGAAACACTACGACCGCTCCCGATGAGAGCGTTTCACAGACAGAAGCAGCAGCTTCGGAAACAAATGAGACTGCAGGCACAGCTGCTGAAAGCAAAGCTCCCAAAACGACTGCTGCCGAAAAAACAGGCAATGATGATTATATCAAAGAGCTTCAAACAAAATATCAGACTGCCGTAAGCTATACCGGTGAAATAATGCAGATAGACAGGGACGAAAGCATTGAAGTTACGCTGGGCTATAATCCCTGGGACAATGAGATCTCTCTGCAGGACAGCTTCGGAGTATATCAGGACGCTGAGCTTACAAAGCCTCTCGACCTGTATGCCTATGATTGGGACTACGAAACAGGAAAGCTTACAATTGAGCCTCCCTATTTCGGAATTGCCGAAATAGATGATTCGGATTATGAAGATCTTGAGGGACTGAGCGGAAAATATCTTTACAGCGATGAAGGAAACACCTGGGGAAATATGTCTCAGTATTATTTTGCCCGCAAGGTGGACCTTGAGACAGGCAAGCCCCTTGATAAGCCCGAGATCACCGTTTTGAAAGTAAATGCGGAAATAAAGCAGACTCCTCAGCTCAGACTCAGCCAGACCGATAACGGCGAGGCTCGCTTTAACTGGCAGCCTGTTGAGGGCGCCGAAGAGTACCTCATCTTTACGCTGAAAGACTGGAACGAGGGCTATGACAACAGAGCACAGGTTATTGCAAGAACGACCTCCACAGAATGGATATGCGATTCAAAGATTCATGTTGACGAGGACGATCCTTTCTGGGCAACGGGTATTATGAACTACATATTCCGTCAGTTTTCCATTTCACAGGACGATCTTATTGATAATCGCTATGCAACAGAGGCTTGGGATCATGAAGAATACTGGAAAGACTGCTTCGGTATGATCGCAGTAAAGGACGGCGGTGCATCTGCTGTCAGCAACCTTCTGAGCGCAAAGGATATCAGTCATATGCTGCCGACTGAGATGGCGTGGACATCTACAGGTATGGAATCCTCTCAGGTACTTAAAACAGCAAAAGACCTGCCTGCCACAATGAATGTTACAATGTGCGACGGATACTATTCCGCAAAGGTCATCAACTATGATTTTGACAATATTATTGAGGAGGACGGAAAATATATCATAAAGGCAACTGCTGACAGGACCCTGTTCTCCATTCCTTATACGCTTACCGCACAGGATCCCGAAACTCTTAAAAGCGATCTTGCGGAAATAAACGAGCGTCAGGAAAAGCTCCGCAACAAGGGCGGCAGCGTTGATACTTCACTAACATTTGATGAACCTCAGGAAGATAAGCCCGAAGAGACTGAAAAAATTGAAGGACCCGAAAAGCCCGAGGAATCTGAAGCTTCACAGGCTCCTGCTGAGACTTCTGCAGCTGAGGTATCCGCCGAAGAAAGCTCTCCTGCCCCTGCAAATGATATATCCATAACTGCCAATTCCGCTCTCAGCGAATATATTGCAGTAAATATGCTCAGCACCCAAAACAGCATAGACCTCAGCAGTTTCCCCGAATCTGCCGATATGGATATCGTAGCCGATGCTTTTAATGAGGCTCGTTATCAGAATCCCCTTATTCTTGGTATAAAAGGTGGTAGCGTTGACACCGAAACAAGAACACTTTATGTTTTCTACGATTTCAACAGAGAAAATACTGCTTCAAGACAGAACGAGATAAAAAACAAGGTCAACGAGATCATTTCTAAAATCATTACCGATGGTATGACCGATGCAGAAAAGGAAGACGCCATCAACACATATCTCTGCAGTACAGTTGAATATGATTTTGACGCTCTCGATAATGCGGAAGCTAATGATTTCAGATATGTTGACGAAATGTACAACGATTCCTTTACGGCATACGGTATACTTATTAACGGCAAGGGTGTATGTGCTGGATATTCTGCAGCATTCAAGCTTCTCGCAGATGCTGCAGGACTTGAGAACATTGTAGTAACAGGCTATCTCGACGGAAGCCTTCCCCACGCTTGGAACAAGGTAAAGATAGACGGTGAATGGTATATTATTGATACTACCAACAACGACAATGATGTTATTCCCAATGCACTCTTTAACCTTTCCGACTCAGCTGCGTGGTCTGCACTTACAGAGGATGACGAGTTCGTTATGGACAGCTGCGTATATAATTATGCCGCCGGTACCGACAAGGATGAATACTATCATTCAAAGGGCAAATTCTTTGACACAGACACTATTGCAGAAAAACTTGCAGATGAGCTTATATCTGATGGCTATGCAATGCTCAGAACAGACTATAATATCAATGACGAGGATTTTGCGAAAATTATGCAGAAAACAGCAAACAAAAGTGAAAAAAATATTCGCGGCTGCTACTGGATGGGCGTAATTGTAGCAAAGGAAGATTGACTCAATATGCTTAGGGTAACCTCTAAAAACCCCTGTACAAAAAAGAAAAAAAGTGGTAAAATAGAGATA
>JAEDLA010000153.1 GCA_016295545.1 Oscillospiraceae bacterium
GAAAGGGATTAAAAGTACATAATCGAAAGATCTCAGTTGTTCTGACAGCTGAGATTTTTTTGGTGTTTCTTCAAAAAAATTCTATTTTCTATTGCAGAACTGCCATTTTATATGGTATAATAATCTAGTAAACATAAATATATTGATGCTTTGCGGTTATTAAGACCGTATTCAGGAGGAAATATGAAAAAAATATTGCTGACGATACTGATTTTTGCCTGCGTAATCGTCGCCGGGCTGTTCTGGATAAGGTATAAACAACAGGATACGGACATAACAAAAACGCAGACAAAGGTCGGGTTTATTCTTAACGGTACCGTGAACGACCATAGCTGGGGTGAATCACATTATAATGGTATGGAGAAAAGTGCCGAGGAGCTTAATCTTAATGTGATCTACAAGGAAAACGTACCCGAGGACGAGAATTCTGTTGCGGTAATGGAGGAGCTTATTTCTGACGGCTGCAAGATAATTATCTGCAACTCCTTCGGTTATGGTACATGGGAGCTTCAATGTGCGCAAAATCACCCCGATGTAAGCTTTTTCCATGCAACAGGCGTTGAGGAGTCGGATAATCTTGCAACCTATTTCGGGCGCATTTATCAGATGAGATACCTCAGCGGCATTGTGGCAGGTCTGCAGACGGAAACCAATGAGATAGGTTATGTTGCCGCCATGCCGATCGCGGAGGTTAACCGAGGAATCAACGCATTTGCTCTCGGTGTCCGTCTGGTTAATCCCGATGCAACAGTCTATGTCAAGTGGAGCAATTCATGGGTAGGCGAGGAGGAGAACGGTCAGGCCACAAGGGAACTGATCAGCGAGCATAACATTGATGTGCTTGCTATACACAATGACGCAATGTCTCCTCTTGAGATCGCGGATGAAAACAAGATCTGGACTATCGGATATAATGTGGACAACAGTCAGCGATTACCCGATACATATCTGACTGCACCTGTATGGAACTGGGAAAAATTCTACGAGCCGAGAATACTTGAGTGCCTGCAGGGTAAATTCAGGGGCATTCATTACTGGGAAGGCGTTGAAACGGGTATTGTCGATCTTGCACCCTTTACCAAAAACGTAAAGCAGGGTACTGCGGAAAAGGTCGAACAGGAACGCAAGCGGCTTATGGACGGAACTTTTGATGTATTTTACGGTCCCATTGTGGATAATGAGGGAAATGTCAGGGTTAAAGAAGGTCAGAGCATGACGGATTCTGCAATGCTTAATGATTTCTTCTGGTATGTTGAAGGAGTGGTCGTTGATGAAAATTAGTAGTAAAAAAAGAAATGCCTTATTGGTAGTGATAATTTTTTTGATGGCGATCATGGTGGCTGTTCTGCTTCTGACAGGCACCACACCTGCCGTAAAAAAGGAGAAGATCGGGTTCATTATCACCGGCAGCATTGACGAGGGCGGCTGGAACGGTATGCATTATAACGGAGCTTCTACCGCCTGTGAGATGCTGGGCGTTCAGCTGCTTGTCAAGGAAAATATCAAGGAATTCTGCGGCGAGTGCGGTCCTGCGGTGGAGGAGCTTGTTGGAAAAGGCTGCAAAATGATAATCCTCACAAGCTTCGGTTATGTGGAGGAGGTCAAGGATATTATCAGCAAGTATCCCAATGTAGCTTTTTACGGCAATTTCTTCAACTATCATGCGGATAATGTCACCTCATATTTTTCCCGAATGTATCAGGCACGTTATCTTGCAGGTATAGTAGCAGGTATGAAGACGCAGACAGGCAGGATAGGTTATGTTGCCGCTATGCCCACAAGTGAGGTGAACCGAGGCATTGATGCGTTCACATTAGGCGTAAGACGTGTCAATCCCGAGGCGACTGTGACTGTGGCATGGAGCGGGGAATGGGACAATGAGGAGCAGGAGCGCAGGCAGGCAGATGCACTTATTGAAAACGTCGGTGTAGATGTTCTTACTTATCATCAGAATAAGACTTATGTTGCACAGGAAGCAGAGAAATACGGCATTTATTCTATCGGATATCATCAGAGCCTTGAGGGTCATTCAGATAAGTTCCTAACAGCAGTAGTATGCGACTGGGAACAGACATACGAAGCAATTATCAGACAATATCTTCGTGGAAACTCACATGATATAAAGATATACTGGGTAGGAATGGAAGAAAAAACAGTTAAGCTTGATGGCTTCTCTCCTATCGTCGGCGAAGAAATAAGAGAAGAGGTTTCAAGGGCACAGAATGAGATACTGGCGGGACATGATGTTTTTTCAGGCGTTATTTACGATAACAAGGGTGATATCCGCTGCAAGGAAAATCAGACCATACGAGACGAGATACTGTTAGAGCAGCTTGACTGGTATGTTGAGGGAGTTGAATTCTATGAATAATCAAAACAACGGGAAATCAAGAGTTATCGGCTTCCTGACCATTGTTACGATAATAATGATCGGCGTGGGAGTATTGATGAATTTCAAGCTGCGGACTCTTTTGCGGGAATATGTTGAACATCAGGTCACAGAGCAGGCAAGGACTTTTGCAGAGCTTTCTGCGGAACAGTTTGAGCTGGAGATATACGATCTTGAGAATGCTGCTGCAAGGATACCTGCTGATGTTGAGCCTGACGACGAGATACTGGGTCTTGTGATAAACAGCAGCGACAATATCACAATGGGACTGCTCTGTCTTGACGGAACAGCTCTTTCGGGAAATACTCTTAGTTTTTCCGATTTTCCGGGGATACAAAACGCATTCCGAGGCAACTCCTCGGTGTGCTACAAGGAAGGTCAGGGCATACTTTTCACAACGCCCGTTTATGACGGTGAAAATGTTAAATACACCTTATACAAGCTTTTTGATGAAAGTGTTCTTCTTGATAAATTCGGCATATCCTGTTATAACGGACAGGGACAGGTGGCAATATTAAATCAGGCAGGAGAGGTAGTTATTCCATTTTCCGATGCAGGAACAGTCACGAGTGATTTTCTTGAAAAGGATATTATCAAAGCCTCTATGCAGAAGCTTTCGGAAAAGATGAATATTGACACTGCGGCTGCTGTTTACTATAAAGATAATAAGATCGGCAATTTCATGTTTATTTCGGAGGTCAAGCAGCTCGGGATATATCTTGTGGGTACAGTGCCCGAGGAGGCGCTGACAGATGGTATTTCCACCATAACAGCACTTATTCTGTGGGTATTCGGTCTGCTGATACTCCTGTTCGTCATTGGCATGATATATCTTCTCAGCGCAGAGGAAAAGGTTCGTGAGAGCGATGAACTGCGTGAGGCAAAGAATATGGCGGAGCAGGCTAACCGTGCAAAGAGTGACTTCCTTGCAAATATGTCCCACGAGATCCGTACACCTATCAATGCCATCATGGGTATGAATGAAATGGTGCTGCGAGAGAGCAATGACGAGCATATCCGTGATTATGCGGTAAATATTCAAAGCGCAAGCAAAACGCTGCTGTCCCTTATAAATGATATACTTGACTTCTCCAAGATAGAAGCGGGCAAAATGGAAATAGTTCCTGTTGCATACGACACTGCGGTTTTCCTTAACGATGTTATCAATATGATAGATATCAAGGCAAAGCAGAAGCAGCTTGATTTTCTTGTGAATATTGATGAATCCCTGCCCTCCATGCTTTACGGCGATGAGGTCAGAAACCGTCAGGTCATTGTAAACCTGCTGAATAATGCGGTAAAATATACAAAGCAGGGCTATATAAAGCTGTTTGTATCGGGTGAACATAAGGAAGGCGGATTTACGCTTAAAATGCAGGTATCCGACAGCGGTATCGGAATAAAGGAAGAGGATCTTGACAAGCTTTTTGAGGGCTTCCAGAGACTTGATATCGAGCAGAACCGCCATATTGAAGGAACAGGTCTGGGACTGGCTATCACACACAGGTTAGTTGAGCAGATGAACGGCAGTCTTGATGTTTCCAGCATTTACGGAATAGGCTCCGTTTTCTCTGTATCACTTCCCCAGGAAATACGTGATGAAGCTCCCATCGGCGACTTCAAGCAGCGTTTTGAGGATGTGGCAAAAAATCAGACAGAGTACAAGGAAAGCTTTACCGCTCCCGAGGCAAAGGTGCTTGTTGTTGACGATAACGAAATAAATCTGTCAGTTGTAAAGGCATTGCTTAAGAAAACAAAGGTCAGGGTAACAACCTGCATGAGCGGCAAGGAGTGTCTGGAGCTTGTATCGAAGGAATATTATGACGTTATCCTGCTGGATCACATGATGCCTGAGATGGACGGTATTGAAACGCTTAAGCGCATACATGAAACCGAAAACAAATGCAGGTCCGTACCTGTTATCGCACTGACAGCCAATGCTATTGTTGGTGCAAGGGCAGAATATATAAATGCAGGCTTTTCAAATTATCTGGCAAAGCCTATTGAAGGCACAATGCTGGAAAAGATGCTGCTGCAATATTTGCCAAAGGAAAAAGTCAATATTGAAAACAGCGGATCATCCGAAGCCGCGGAAAATAAAAAGCAGGATATGCAGACGGATGAATCCTATATCAATATAAAGACGGGCTTGCGATATTGTTCAGACAGCATGGATTTTTATTATGAGATACTTGAGGTTTTCATCGAAAGCTATGATGAA
>JAEDLA010000154.1 GCA_016295545.1 Oscillospiraceae bacterium
GGTCTGAACAGCCGAGGAATGCTTCATCACCAATATATGTCAGACTTTTGGGAAGATTAATCTCTTTCAGATTTTTACACTTTTCAAAGAATCCATAATATTCGTTATAATTTTTGTTGTTATCTATATAGGAATTCAGCCTTGATATATGAGCCGGCAAATTGCATTCCTGTAAATTTGTACAGTTATAAAATAATCCTCCTCCGACTGAGGCAACACTATCAGGAATAGTAATTGAGGTCAGGCTTGAACAGCCGCAGAATGCCCTGTTACCAATTTTTGTTATACTTTCAGGAATTGTAACACTTTCAAGTAAACCGCAGTCCTGAAATGCATTTTCCGCAATTTCAGTTACAGGTATGCCGTCAATATCAGAAGGAATCTCAACCGAAACAGCTGACTTATCGCAGCCGGAAATTATGTAATGATCTCCTGATTTGTTAATAGTTAACTCAGGAGTCTCTCCTAACGAAACAAATTCATAACCATTCTCTTCTGCAAATGTCTGTGCTGTAGAGCCTTCATATCCGCATATTTTCTTTGCATAAATTGCAGATTTACTTTCAATCTCACATTCCGGATTAAGAATCGTTACTGAATCAAGAAGAACAGCAACAGTAGGCTCAACCTCCTGCTTCAATTCGTGCCCTCTTTTATTATGTCCGGTATTATACAGAGCATAATTAGAAATATATGATATATTATTTCCTATAACAGCACTGTTAAAATCATATTTCATTACAGGATACTGATAAGTTTTTAATGAAGCATTATCATAACCTTCTGCAATCTCCCACTTATACCAGGGAGCTGTTGAAAAATTAGGATACGAGCCTGATACAGGAATCAACTGTCCCTCCGGAGTGATATCGTATAAATATACACTAACATAAACATCATATCTGGAAGCGATAATCTGTGTATCTGGTTCAATGCCGTCAGCATAAAGTGTACCGTTATCATCAATATTCCATTCAACTCCGGGAATATCATAGGCATTTGAATAGGCATTTGAAATCATTATATTACTGTCGCCTGATGAATTAAGCATTACACCTGATATCATCATTGCCACAGTTGCTCCGGTAACAACAGACGCTTTCTTTTTGAGTGCTTCTGTGAATCTTTTGACTATCATAAATATGTACCTCACTGCCTGCAAAATATTGTTATTAATTATATCATAAACTCCTGCTTTTGTCAACTTATTTGCGGTGTTGACGTGGACTGATATTTGCTCTGTCTTGACATATCCGCTTTTTCTGTGATATAATAATAATGCTTTATTACTACGCAAAACAGGAGATTTTACAGTGAATGGGATTCTATACGGAGTCAGTGTAGGTCCGGGTGAGCCGGAGCTTATGACTATCAAAGCAGTAAGAATAATCGAAAAATGTGAGGTGATCTCTGTTCCGAGAACAAGGAATGAAAATACTCTTGCACTGGACATTGCTTCACAGATTTGTGACATCAGCAAAAAAGAAATCGTTTATATAGATTATAAAATGAGCAGGGAAAAATCAGTCCGTGAAAGCTTTCACCGTGAAACAGCTGAAAGGCTTGCCGCAATTCTGTCAACGGGAAAAAGCATTGCTTTTCTTAATATCGGCGATGTTTCAATATATTCAACATTTTCCTACATTGCGGAGCTTATTGCCGCACAAGGTTTATGTACGGAGTATATTCCCGGAGTAACAAGCTTTTGCGCAGCGGCGGCAGCTGTAGGAAAGCCGCTTGTATGCGGTAAAAATCCGCTTATTATAGCTCCTGCTTCTTCAAAAGAGCTGGAAGGTCTGCTGAAAAGCTCAGGAACAACGGTGATTATGAAAAGCTCAGCCGCTTCGGAAAAGGTTATGGAGAGCTTATCGGGCAGAGATGTATTTGCAGTATCAGAATGCGGTCTCTCAGGTGAGAAAATATACAGATGCTTTGAGGAGATACCAAGAAACTGCGGATACTTTACAACAATAATTGTCAGCGGTGATGCTGATGAATGAATATGTTTACTGCGGTGGAAAATTTCTCCGCTGCGGCTATACTACAGGCTCATGCGCTGCGGGAGCGGCTAAGGCTGCTTCGGAAATGCTGCTGTCCGGAAAAAAAATAAGCTGTACAAGGCTGATGACGCCGAAAGGAATTGAGCTGGAGCTTGACCTGCTTGATATTGTGATAAGTGAAGATAAGGTTTCCTGTGCTGTAAGAAAGGATAGCGGAGATGATCCCGATATAACAAATGGAATACTCATATATGCAAAAGCTGAACGGGCAAATTCAGGCGTTGAAATTATCGGAGGCGAGGGTATAGGGACAGTCACCAGAAACGGACTTGACCAGCCAAAGGGGAGTGCCGCAATAAACAGTATTCCGAGAAAGAATATCACTGATGCGGTAAGCAATATAATGAAACATTATAATTATAAAGGCGGAGTAAAAATAACACTGTCTGTTCCTGACGGTAAAGAGCTTGCAGAAAAGACCTATAATCCACGAATGGGCATAGAAGGTGGTATTTCTATTATAGGCACAACAGGAATTGTTGAGCCTATGAGCACTTCTGCCATAATCGAGACTATCCGCATGGAGGAGCGTGTCCGCCGTTCAGAGGGATATAAAAGTCTGCTGCTTACAATAGGAAATTACAGCGAAAGCTTTCTTCATAACCGCTTGCCGGATATTTCAGAAAAAAGTGTTAAATGCAGTAATTATATCGGAAATGCTCTTGATGCAGCGGTGGAGTATGGATTTGAAAATGTGCTTATTGTGGGACATATAGGAAAGCTTGTGAAGCTTGGGGCAGGGATAATGAATACTCATTCTTCCCAGGCGGACGGAAGAATGGACGTGCTTGTAACATCGGGATTACTTGCAGGAGCAGATTTAAGCGTGCTGCGTAGAATTCCGGACTGTGTAACAGTTGATGAAGCACTTGTAGTTCTTTCAGATGCAGGCTGTCTTAAAGAGACTTCGGAGATTCTCATGAAACGGGCACAGTTTTATCTTGACGCCAAAGTCAATAAAAGGCTGAAAATCGGAGCAGTAATGTTTTCAAACAAATTCGGTATAATTGGCATGACTGATACTGCGAGAGAGCTTTGGAATGATATTTTGGAGGAATATAATGGTTAATTTTGTTGGTGCCGGCTGTGGAGCACCAGACCTTATTACGGTCAGGGGAATGAATCTGCTGAAAAAGGCAGATGTAATTATATATGCAGGCTCTCTTGTTAATCCTGAACTGCTTGAATATGCCGGAGAGAGCTGCAAAATCTACAACAGCGCATATATGACGCTTGACGAGGTTATTGATGTAATGAAAAGTGCCGAAGCAGAGCATAAAATGACTGTGCGGCTTCATACAGGCGATCCGTGCCTTTATGGAGCAGTCAGAGAGCAGTTCGATAGACTTGAAGCTCTTGGTATTGAATATCAGGTATGTCCGGGAGTAAGCTCGTTCTGCGGAGCTGCTGCGTCACTTAAAGCTGAATATACATTGCCTGATGTTTCTCAGACTGTTATTATAACAAGGCTTGAGGGGAGAACTCCTGTTCCTGAAAAGGAAAAAATTCCTGCCCTTGCAGCTCATGGAAGCACAATGGTAATCTTTCTCAGTGCCGGTATGCTTGAAAGACTGTCGGCTCAGCTTATTGAGGGCGGCTATGACAAGAATACTCCTGCGGCAATTGTTTATAAGGCAAGCTGGGTTGACGAGAAAATCTGCCGCTGTACTGTTGGAAAATTAGCTGAAACTGCCGCAGCAAACGGTATTGACAGAACGGCACTTATTGTAACAGGAGATTTTTTAGGAGATGATTATGAATTGTCACGGCTTTATGACAGTTCATTTGAAACAGGCTACAGAAAGGCAGATAAGCCGTGAGAATCGCCATTATTTCAGTAACAGGACGTGGCGGTGAGCTGTCCGCTTATATTGCTGAAAGGCTGACAGGGCATAATGTTATCCGTTATGCATTTGAAAAATATCCTGATGAAACAGCTGTTAAGTATTCCAGTCTTTCAGAGCTGACAGAAAGGCTTTTTTACGAATATGATGCACTTGTTTTTATATGTGCCTGCGGAGTTGCCGTAAGGGCAGTTTCTCCGTTTGTAAATTCAAAAATCTCTGATCCGGCAGTGATTGCAGCTGATGAAAATGGTCATTTTATTATTCCTGTTTTGTCAGGTCATTTAGGAGGAGCAAATGCTTTAGCTGAAAAAATAGCTCTCCTCACCGGCGGAATACCTGTAATCACTACCGCTACGGATACAGGGAAGAAATTCTCCCCGGACAGCTTCGCAAAAGCCAACGGACTTCATATCACCGATATGAATGCAGCAAAGCTGATAGCTGCGGCAGTGCTTAAAGGCGAAGAAATTGGCGTATACAGTGAATTTTCCTGTATAAATATGCCTGAACAGCTTTCAGAAGAACAGGGACAAGACTTTGGAATATGTATTTCTGCCGATGAGAAGCTGAATCCCTTTAAGACAACTCTTAATCTTATTCCGAAAGATATAATTATAGGCGCAGGCTGCCGGAAAAATTTAAATCCGGAATACTTTGAAAAATTCATACTTGAAAGGCTGAATGAACATAATATATCAGT
>JAEDLA010000155.1 GCA_016295545.1 Oscillospiraceae bacterium
ACCCACGGCCTCTACCACCCCAAGGTAGCGCGCTACCAACTGCGCCACACCCAGACGTAAGGGGTATGTTGAACAATCAACGATATTTATTATAATACAAAAAAACGCATTTGTCAAGTACTTTTTCAAAAATTTCTGAAAAAATTTTCAGCTCCGGATAAAAAGGCTGTCCGAAGCTGAAAAGTCTGATAATCAAAATATTTATTTATAAAAATCTGAGAGCATTTTTTGCTTCAGTTCCCATAAAGGCTTTGATAAATCGACATAATATTCATGCGGATTCTCAAAGCGTTTGACCTCGTCCCATATAAGCTCCAGCTGACTGCGGCAGTATTCCTTTATCTCCTCAATGTCCGGAGACTTATACACACATTTGCCCTTACAGAACAGCTGAACCCGGAGCTTCTTTGCGGTAAAATCAGTCAGAACAGTCTTTTTATAGGGCTGTTCGGGATCAAAGATAGTGTATGGTTCAGAGCTGTCGATTTTCTCTCCGGCAAGGGTAATAAGGTCTGCAACTGCCTTTCCCGATGAATTGTCAAAAAGCCGCCACAGCTCCTTATATGAAGGATTTGTAATCTTAGCTGCATTTTCTGAAATCTTGATTTTGGGGATTATCTCACCATTTTCCTCCACTGCGGCAAGCTTGTAAACTCCGCCGAAAACAGGCTCTGATCTGGAGGTTACAAGGCGCTCACCTACTCCGAAGCTGTCAATTTCAGCTCCCTGATGAATGAGATCGCTGATAATGTACTCGTCCAGCGAATTTGATGCAACTATCTTCACATAGTCAAGACCTGCATCGTCCAGCATTTTCCTTGCTTTTTTGGAGAGATATGCAATATCTCCGCTGTCTATCCTTATGCCTGCACCTTTGTGGCCGGCAGCCTCCAGCTCATGGAATACAGTTATGGCGTTGGGAACTCCTGATTTCAGTACGCTATAGGTATCCACAAGGAGAGTGCAGCTGTCGGGATATACCTTTGCATAGGCTCTGAAAGCGTCAAGCTCTGTCGGAAACAGCTGAATCCAGCTGTGAGCCATAGTTCCCAGAGCCTTTACGCCAAAGTCACGGTCTGATATTGTACAGGCTGTACCGGCGCAGCCGCCTATATACGCAGCTCTTGCACCATAAACTGCTCCGTCGCTTCCTTGTGCCCTGCGTGAGCCGAATTCCATTACAGGCCGTCCCTGTGCAGCTGTCACGATTCTGTTTGACTTTGTTGCAATAAGGCTCTGATGATTAATAGTCAGCAGAACCATAGTCTCAATAAACTGTGCCTGAATAACAGGTCCTCTCACGGTCAGAATCGGTTCACCAGGGAAAATCGGTGTTCCCTCCGGAACTGCCCATATATCGCACTCAAACCTGAAATCAGCAAGATAGTCAAGGAACTCCTCGCAGAACATATTTTTGCTTCTCAGGTAGTTGATATCCTCCGCTGTAAAGCTGAGATTCTCAATATATTCAATAAGCTGCTGAACGCCTGCCATTATGGCATATCCGGCATTGTCCGGAACTCTCCTGAAAAACATATCAAAATAAGCGATTTCAAGACCTCTGCCGTTCTCGAAAAAGCCATTAGCCATTGTTATTTCGTAAAAATCAACAAGCATTGTAAGATTTCTGTTATTCATGGTATTCCTCCTGTTTACTTAAGGTCACCTCTAAAATCTCTATCGATTAAATGGTTTGTTAAATGAACCAATCTCAACAAGATTTCCTTCCGGATCTGCAATATAGCAAGTCCTTTGTCCCCAGGGTTCTGTTGTAGGTTCTAATACAGATGATGCCCCTTTTAAGATTGCATTATGATATTCAATATCTACTTCATCAAATGTATCTACATACAATGCAATTTCAAAATGACCGTTCACGTTTTTAAGGTATTCATACTTTCTGTTTGTCATAACTTCAAAATCACTTCTTCTGTAAAGTAAAAACAGTGTGCCATCCTTTATTAAATATACATTTGATGTATCCCCATCTTCTTTAATTTCAAAACCGAGAACATCTCTATAAAATTTTATCATTTTATCCATATCATTAACAAATAATCCAAATCCGTCTAATTTCATAAAATACCTCAACAAATTAATTTTTTACCAACGATTACAAAAAGAGGGCACACAGCGGTGCGCCCTCAGATGCTGAGCACAGATTAAAGCTCAATAATTTCTCCCTCAAGGTCACGGGGAGCAGAAACAGCATTAGACTCATCAGTATCAATATGCATAGCTCTTGAAAACTTCTCGGAAACTCTTACAACAACATCGCCGAGAATTGCCTTTCTGCCGTCAGTATCAAGCTTAACCCATACAACGTCCTTATCCTTTACGCCAAGCTCCTCTGCGTCAGCAGGAGTAAGGTGGATATGACGCTTTGCAACGATAACGCCCTCAGAAATCTCAATTTCGCCGCAGGGACCGATAACCTTGCAGGCACCGGAACCGGCAGTGTCGCCTGATTCTCTTACGGGAGCAGCAATACCGATAGAACGTGCATCTGTTGCAGAAAGCTCAACCTGAGTAGCAGGGCGGACAGGTCCGAGAATGGAAACGCCGGCAAGCTCCTTTTTAGGTCCGACAATAGTAACTCTCTCCTCACAGGCAAACTGACCGGGCTGAGAAAGGTCCTTTTTATTTGTAAGCTCATATCCCTTGCCGAAAAGAATCTCAAGGTGCTCCTGAGTAACATGAATGTGTCTTGCAGATGTTTCAACTATAAATTTCTTTGACATTGGAAATTCCTCCATAATTTATGTAATAACTGACAGAACTGACTGTCTGCACTTATATTCTACACCTTTTTTATAAAAAGGTCAAGGGAATATTTAACTTTTCGGGAAATAAAATTGTAATTGTATTTCCAGAAGGTAACATAAACATAATGATTTACCCCCTTTGGAATCTCACCTCTGCGGCTTCGCCGCTTTTTATAGATATTTTTTCCCTGCATTAATAATTTTCTCTCGTAATAATCACCAAAAAATCGGCGAAAAAAATATTTTTTTAGGGAATTGACAGCGGCATAAGTTTATGATATACTTTCACTCAGAAAAATTGAAAAGCTTCTCATGCGATGCTTTTACAGGAGTGATCAATTATGGCTGAAAAAATAAACGAAAAGGATTTCAGAAGAAAATTAATACGCCTTGTTATACCAATGGCTCTGCAGCAGCTCATGCTTGCACTGGTTAGTTTTTCCGATGCAGTTATGATGGGCTTTCTCGATCAGGATTCGCTGTCGGCTGTCTCTCTTGCAGGACAGGTACAGTTTGTATTCGGACTTTTTGTTTTCTCAGTCACCAACGGCGTTTCTATTCTTGCTGCACAGTACTGGGGTATTCGTGATGTAAAGTCGGTGGAAAAAATTCTTGGTATCGGCATGAAGCTCCTTGTGCTTATTTCCCTGCCCTTTACACTCTGCGCACTTATCTGTCCGGAGTTTCTGATGAGATGTTTCGCCTCTGAGACAGTCCTCATCGAAAAGGGCAGCGAATACCTGAGAGCCGTTGCACTGTCATACTTTTTATTAGGTCTGTCACAGCCTTATCTATGCATTATGAAAAACTGCGGACAGGCTGGAAAAAGCTCGCTTATAAGCTCCGTTTCCGTAGTGCTTAATATTTTTCTCAACTGGGTGCTGATTTTCGGCATTGGCTTTTTCCCTCGCCTTGAAATAAGGGGAGCTGCCTATGCTACAGTAATATCCAAAGCAGCAGAGCTTATCTGGACTATGATTATTATGCAGAAAAAGGATAGTATAAAGCTCCGCATGAAGCTTATTATCCACAACGACCAGACACTGAAAAAGGACTACTGGAAATACGCCCTGCCGCTTATGGGAAATAACCTTGTATGGGGAATAGGCTTCACAATGTACTCTGTCATTATGGGACATCTTGGAAGCGATGCAGCTGCTGCAAATTCCATTGCCAACATTGTAAAAAACCTTGCAATCTGCCTGTGTCAGGGAATATCCTCAGCCGGAGCCGTTCTTGTGGGAATCGAGCTTGGACAGGGACTTCTTGAAAAGGCTAAGACCTATGGCTCAAAGCTATGTCACATTTCCCTGATTTGCGGAACAGCTTCAGGAGCAGCAATACTTTGTGTTATTCCCTTTGTGCGTTACTTTTCCACTATTACGCCGGAAGCTCATAGTTACCTGAAAGTCATGCTTGTTGTAAGCTCCTATTATGTAATCGGAAAGGCTATGAATATGACCGTTATTTCCGGTATTTTCGCCGCCGGAGGTGATTCAGGGTTCGGCTTTAAGTGTGATTCTGTGACAATGTGGTGTATAACCGTTCCTCTCGGACTTGTCTGTGCATTTCTGCTTAAACTGCCTGTTCCGGTGGTTTATGCTGTAATAAATATTGATGAAATAGTGAAGCTGCCAGCAGTTTACAGTCATTACAAAAAATATCACTGGGTAAAAAATCTTACAAGAACCAGCAATATGCTCAGCGCTTAATCTGCATAACGCAGTCTCTGCCGTACTTTTTTGGAAGTACGGCTTTTATTTTATACTAATTCCATATCAACCTGCTGAAAAATTTGTCAGCTATCGTTCCGTCACTC
>JAEDLA010000156.1 GCA_016295545.1 Oscillospiraceae bacterium
AGCAGGCTATTGTCACAGCATTCAGAAAATATACTAAGTAAGGAGGAGAAACAATGCAGAGAATAGGAGTATTTGTCTGTCACTGCGGTACAAATATCGCAGCTACGGTTGATGTCAAGGCTGTTGCTGAGGCACTGGCTAAAGAGCCGGGAGTAGTTGTTTCCAAAGAATACCAGTATATGTGTTCTGAAGCTGGTCAGAATCTTGTTAAGGAAGCAATCAAAGAGAATAATCTCTCAGGCGTTGTTATATGCTCATGCTCACCAAGAATGCATGAGAATACATTCAGAAAGGCAGCCGCTGAAGCTGGTCTTAACCCGTATCTCGTGGAGGTCGCAAATATCAGAGAGCAGTGCTCATGGATACATAAAGATATTGTAGAGGGAACTGAAAAGGCTATAATTCTCGGAAGAGCAGCTATTGCCAAAGTTCAGCTCAACGCTCCGCTTATTGCCGGTGAAAGCCCTGTTGTAAAGAGAGCACTTGTAATTGGCGGCGGTATCGCAGGTATTCAGACTGCACTTGATATTGCAGATGCAGGCTTTGATGTTGATATTGTAGAAAAAGAGCCTACAATCGGCGGTAAAATGACTCAGATAGATAAAACATTCCCGACTCTCGACTGTGCAGCCTGTATCCTCACACCTAAAATGGTTGAGTGCTCACAGAATGAGAAGATCCACATTCATTCCTACAGTGAAGTCAGTGATGTAAAGGGATTCGTTGGAAACTTTACTGTTAAAATCAAAAAGAAGGCTCGTTTTGTTGATGAGACAAAGTGTACAGGCTGTGGCCTTTGTACTGAGAAATGTCCGCAGAAGAAAGTGCCTAATCTCTTCAATCTCGGTCTTAATAACAGACGTGCTATTTATATCCCGTTTGCTCAGGCAGTTCCTAAGGTTGCTACAATTGACGCTGACTACTGTAATATGCTGAAAAACGGCAAGTGCGGTGTCTGTGCCAAGATTTGTACAGCAGGTGCTATCAACTATGAGCAGAAAGATGAATATATCGAGGAAAAATACGGTGCTATCATTGTAGCTACAGGATATAACCCGATAAAGCTTGACAAGTATGACGAGTTTGCATACTCACAGAGCAAGGATGTTGTTACATCTCTTGAATTCGAGAGACTTACCAATGCTGCCGGTCCTACCAGCGGTACACTTCTTCGTCCCTCAGACGGCAAGCATCCTCACACAATCGTTTTTGTACAGTGCGTGGGTTCAAGATGCGACGACAGCAAGGGCAAGCCCTATTGCTCAAAGATATGCTGTATGTACACTGCAAAGCACGCTATGCTTACCCGTGAAAAGTATCCTGATACAGACGTTTATGTATTCTATATCGACGTTAGAACTCCCGGCAAGAACTTTGATGAATTCTACCGCAGAGCCGTTGAGCAGTACGGTGTACACTATATCAAGGGCATGGTAGGAAAGGTTACTCCTAAGGCTGACGGAACACTTGATGTTCAGGCTTCTGACCTTATTTCAAATGAGCAGCTTCATATTTCTGCTGACCTTGTGGTACTTGCTGCTGCTATTGAGCCTGATAAGTCTGCTCGTCCTCTTGCAACAATGCTTACAGCAAGTATGGATACAAACGACTTCTTCACTGAGGCTCATGCTAAGCTTCGTCCTGTTGAAAGTCCTACAGCCGGTATCTTCCTTTCAGGTGCTTGTCAGGGACCAAAGGATATTCCTGAAACAGTTGCTCAGGCAGGAGCTGCAGCTTCCAAGGCTATCGGACTGCTCTGCAAGAACAGCATTACCTGCAATCCCTGCGTTGCTCACTCAGATGAGCTTATGTGCAACGGCTGTTCCTCCTGTGAAAAAGTCTGTCCTTACGGTGCTATTTCCTATCTTGACAAGGAATTCAGAATGCCTGACAGAACTACTAAGATTCGCCGTGTAGCAAGCGTTAATCCTGCTGTATGTCAGGGCTGCGGAGCTTGTACGGTTGCCTGTCCGTCCGGCGCTATGGATCTTAACGGATTCTCTAACAGACAAATAATGGCGGAGGTAGACGCAATATGCAAGTAAATGAAAATAAAGATTTTGAGCCTGTAATCGTTGCTTTCTGCTGCAACTGGTGTTCCTATGCAGGTGCGGACCTTTCAGGAACAAATCGTCTTAATTATCCTGCAAATGTAAAGATTATCAGAGTTCCCTGTTCATGCCGTGTAAATCCTATGTTCATTCTGAGAGCATTCCAGAAAGGTGCTGACGGAGTTATAATGTGCGGCTGTCATCCTGGCGACTGTCATTATACATCAGGAAACTACTACGCACGCCGCCGAATGACACTTCTTTTCAGTATGCTTGACTATCTCGGAATCGAAAGAGACCGTACAAGAGTTGAATGGGTATCAGCTGCTGAGGGTGCAAAATTTGCAGCTACTATGAACGAGTTTGTTGAATCAGTTAAAAAGCTCGGTAAAAACAGGAGATTGGAGGATCTGAGATGCAGAAAGCAATAATTGAAAAAGCAAAGGAGCTTCTTGCTGCCGGTACAGTAAACCGTGTTATGGGCTGGAAAAAGGGCGACTTTGCATACGACTCCACACCTGCTGTTTTTTATAACGCAGAGGAGATTGACAGTGAGTTTGTTTATGATGAGTTCACTGCTTCAAACGTTTCAAAATACCTTATCAAGGAGTCTCAGAAAGAGGGAAAGATTCTTGTTTTCCTCAAGCCTTGCGATACATACAGCTTCAATCAGCTTATAAAGGAGCACCGTATCAACAGAGAAAATGTATATGTCGCAGGAATCCAGTGTGACGGCAAGCTTGATATAGAAAAGTTCAGGACAAAGGGGATTTCCGGAATCCAGAGCATCACAAACAATAATGGTACACTCACAGTCGAGACCATTTACGGAACAGAAACAGTTTCTGCTGCTGATGTTATAGCTGAGCGCTGTCTCTCCTGCAAGAGCAAAAAGCACGTTGCTTATGATGAGCTTATCGGTGAGGACGGCGAGGTTATCGACTCTAACCGCTTTGATATGGTAGAGCAGCTTGAAAATATGTCTGCCGAGGAGCGCTATGATTTCTGGAGAAGTCAGCTTTCCAAGTGTATTCGCTGCAATGCCTGCCGTAACGTATGTCCGGCTTGCTCATGCGAAAACTGTGTATTTGACAATCCCGGTTCAGGTATCTCAAACAAGGCAGCTGCCGACAGCTTTGAGGAAAATATGTTTCATATCATCAGAGCTTTCCATGTTGCCGGAAGATGTACTGACTGCGGAGAATGTTCAAGAGTATGTCCTCAGAACATTCCGCTTCACCTCCTTAATCGCAAATTCATCAAGGATATAAATGAGCTTTACGGTGATTATCAGGCTGGCGAGGACACTGATTCCCGTGCTCCTCTGACCAATTACAGACAGGAGGACTGCGAGCCGTCTGTAGTTCATGAAAGGGGTGTTGAATAATATGCTGATGATGAGTATGGATAAAATCGACGAGCTATTTGCTCTCATTGCACAGAATCAGGCACTTTACATTCCTGCTGACAACAAGGACGGTGCGGCTGAATATACAAGATGGAGCGAAGGTGTAAAGTACAGCTCTGCTCTTAATACAGTCCGCAGCGCTAAGGACTTCTTCTTCCCTCAGACAGAAAATCTTGTTGATTTCAAAATGGAGGGCAAGAATATTGAGATAATCGACATTCGTGAGGAAGCTGAGGACTTTGTGCTTTTTGGCGTTCGTGCCTGCGATGCTAAGAGCTTTGCCATTCTGGACAGCGTTTATCTTACCGATCCGGTTGATTCCTATTATAAGACACGCCGTGAACACGGAACAGTTATCACAATGGTCTGCAATAAGCCTTCAGAGACTTGTTTCTGCTCAACCTTTGGCATTGATGCATCACAGCCCGGCGGAGATGTTGAGTGCTCCAGCGACGGAAATAACCTTTACTTTGAGGCTAAAACCGAAAAAGGAAAGGCATTTATAGAGACAATTTCTTCACTTCTTACAGAGGGAGACGCTTCAGGAGCTGAGGCTGTAAAGGCTAAGACAAAGGAAATCCTTGCAAAGCTTCCTCTTTCAGGACTTTCAACAGAAGCATTCGGCGGCGACAAGCTTAATGAACACTTTAATTCTGAAAAGTGGGCTTCGCTTTCAGAGGCTTGTCTCGGCTGTGGTACCTGCACCTTTGTATGTCCTACCTGTCAGTGCTATGACATCAGAGATTTTGATACAGGACATGGAATCAAGCGTTACCGCTGCTGGGATTCCTGTATGTACTCCGATTTCACAAAAATGGCTCATGGCAACCCGAGACTTAGTCAGCTTGAACGATTCCGTCAGCGCTTTATGCATAAACTTGTATATTATCCGGCTAATAACAACGGTGAATTCGGCTGCGTAGGCTGCGGAAGATGTCTTGCAAAATGCCCGATATCCATGAATATCGTTAAAGTTATGAAAGCATTGGAGGTAAAGTAATGAATAACGACACATTAATCCCGCATCTCGGTGTTGTTACTGATGTACGTATCGACACTCCTGATGTTAAGACATTCAGAGTTGTATCTCCT
>JAEDLA010000157.1 GCA_016295545.1 Oscillospiraceae bacterium
GTCCCCGGCACACCCACTCCCCTCGGCTTGCCCGACAAATAAACAGTATAAAAAGCGGTTAAGGTAAAATCCTTAACCGCTTAATTATTATTTCCCTGAAACTTCATGACGAATAACAGCTCCGGCAGGAAAAGTCTTGTCCGATTTAAAGCTGAATTTCATCATTGCATGGTTAGCAGACTGAATCTCCTCGCCGTTTTCGTCAAAAAGCTTATCAGGAGTAATAGTGACAGGTTCACATTTTGGAGCAAGAATCTCCAGTCTGTCACCGGAAAAGAACCTGTTTCGCTGGGTGCAGTAAACAGTGCCGTTTTCACATTTTTCAACTACGGCAACAACATCATAATTCCTGATATAGCCGCTGTTTTCGTAGTATTGTGACTCCTGAGGTGTACCGAAGAAAAATCCGGTACAGTATTTTCTGTGGCTGACCTTGAAAACCTCGTCATGAATCCACTGGGGAAGCGTGAAGCTGTCAGGATTCTTATAATACTCATCAACAGCCATTCTGTAGGCATTGGTGACAACAGCCACATAGTAGGCTGATTTAGCTCTGCCCTCAATTTTCAGGCTTGTTATGCCGGCTTCTGCAAGCTTGTCAATAAAATCAATCATGCACATATCCTTTGCATTGAGGATATAGGTGCCTTTTTCGTCCTCAAAAACAGGGAAGAACTCTCCGGGACGCTTTTCCTCCATAAGATGATAACCCCAGCGGCATGGCTGAGCACACTCACCACGGTTAGCGTCACGGTTTACGAGATACTGAGAGAGCAGACATCTGCCTGAGAAAGAAACGCACATAGCACCGTGAACAAAGGCTTCAATGTCAAGGTCAGGACTTGTTTTTGCTCGGATTTCAGCAATTTCCTCCAAGGAAAGCTCACGGGCGAGGACAATTCGTTTTGCTCCCATATTGTAAAGCTCACGGGCAGTAACATAGTTAACGATACCTGTCTGTGTCGAAATATGTATTTCCATATCGGGAGCATATTTTTTCACGAGAGACAAAATACCAATATCTGCAACAATGAGAGCGTCCACCTGAGCTGCACAGGCTTCGGAGATAAACTGTTCAAACAGAGGAATTTCGCTGTTCCTCGGCAGTGTATTGCAGGTCAGATAGACCTTTACACCTTTGGCATGAGCAGTCCTTACAGCGTCTGACAGCTGTTCAAATGTAAAGTTCTGGGGCGACGAACGCATACCGAAATTCTTTCTTCCCAGATATACAGCGTCAGCTCCGAAATCGACAGCGGCGGTGAATCTTTCCATATCACCGGCAGGAGAGAGAACTTCAATTCTGTGCATTTTCAGCCTCCTGAGCGGCAGCAGCCGAAGCAGCTTCCGCTTCGGCAATCTGCTGGTCTACCATTTCTATGTTTGCATTATGTTCTTCAAGAGTTGCAGCGAAGTAGGTCATACCGGTATTGATATTTGCGTAGAAGTAGAAGTAATCGCTTTCAACAGCTGCAAGAACAGCATCTATAGCTTCAATTCCGGGATTACAGATAGGTCCGGGCGGCAGACCTGTACCCTTGTATGTATCGTAAGCGTCGATCATGACCTGATCGTAGACCTCCATGTGCGGCTTAATAACATTTTCAGCGTAGTTTGTTGTAGGATCGGACTGGAGAAGCGGGAACTGATCGGGATTATTAAGTCTGTTCCAGAATACAGAAGCAACCATAGTCATAGAATCAGTTGTAGCAGCTTCACGCTGAACAATAGAAGCGAAAGTAATGAGCTGATCAAGATTGAGGTTCAGCTCCTCCATTCTCTTGTAGCGTTCCTCAGTCATTTTATTATCGAAGTTGAGGTAAATTTTCTGACATACCTGTTCAGGCTCCATATCGATGTAGAAGTAGTAAGTATCGGGGAAAAGGAATCCCTCCATGCGGTAGAATTTAAGATTTGAGTTAAGATTAAGCCTGTTTTCAAAGTTAAAGCCAAGACCTCCGGCGTTGAAGTAGAAAAGGAAGTCGTCAGCGGAGCAGACCTGATTTTCTTCAAGAATATAGGCTGCATCAATAAGGGTGATACCCTCCGGGAAAGTAACTTCAACTGATTCATTCTGAGTGCTTTCTACAGAGGTAAGCTCATTAATAATAGTTTCATAAGCCATATTTGGACGGACAAAATGTTCTCCGGCGATGTAAGCTGCGTCAGCCTTTCTGAGACGGGAAAAGAGCTTGAAAAATTCAGGCGATTTGATGATTTTATCCTCCACAAGCATTTCAGCGATTTCCTCAGTAGTAGCGCCCTCCGGCACAACTATAAGGTGAGTTGTTTCGCTTTTGCCGATACCAAGCATTTCCTTTCCATAGGCAATTATAACAAGTGAAAGGGAGATAGAAACAGCAAAGATAAAAGTAGTAAGAATAAGTACACCCGGCAGACGGCTGCGTTTCTTTTTCTTCTTTTTCTTTTTGTTGTTTTTGCCGTTATTGCTTTTGTGCAGGTCATCAATTTTTGCATCAGACGGGGCATTTTTATTTGCGGGAGCTTTACGTATCCGTACATCTGACTGATGTGCAGGATTATTGTCACTTACTGCTTCATGACTGGGAGCTTTCTGCGCAGAGACAGAAGCCGTCCTGTCACTTTCAGGACTTTTTCTCACCGGATTATCAGCCGCCGGATTATTCTCCCTCTGAACAGGAGCAGATTCCGGCGGGGGAGAACTTTTTTTCTTATCGATTTCATTAAGAATATCGTTAATAATGTCGTTGTTATCTTTATTTGGCACTGCAGAGCACTATCCTTTCTTCTGTTGCAATAGCGTTAACTTTTAAATCATGGGGTAAAATCGGGAGATATCTGGTAATAAGCTTTTCATAGGCTAAGCCGACTGTAAAAAGCTCCGGATAAAGGGAAGTAAAGCGGTCGTAGAAGCCGCCTCCGTAGCCAAGCCGTCCGCCGTCAGCCGTAAAAGCAAGTCCGGGAACAATGCAGA
This sequence comes from Oscillospiraceae bacterium, assembly GCA_016295545.1. GTDB lineage: Bacteria > Bacillota > Clostridia > Oscillospirales > Ruminococcaceae > Ruminococcus. Next base: position 2,957 of record JAEDLA010000157.1, read on the forward strand.
CTGTATCTGAGGTGATTGCAGGGGATTCACTGGTTCCGTCCGGTTCAGGTATATTATAGCTGCCCTTTTTAAGCTGGGAAAGGGAGCTTATAACATGAAAAGTCATAATGCCGTTTTCCCTGCATTTAGGCAGAGCAACGGTTTTTCCGGACTGTAAAAGGGATTCAGTAATGCTGACCGTATCTATTTCCGAGCCGATTGAAGCATAAATCAGGACTGTATCGGCAGAGATTATTTTGCTCCAGTTCAGCAGTCTTTCAGCAATTTTTACGTCTCTGAGCTGTTTGTCACTGATACTTCCCCTTATTTCTCTGAACTGCTTTCTCAGTGAGCTTTTATCAGGCATTTTCACAGAGAATAGCCTTTCTGAGACGCTGACTTTCCTCAGCGGAGCAAAGGACTTCCACAAGCTTCAGACCGAAGTCCACAGCTACACCAGCCCCTCTTGCAGTAATAATTTTGCCGTCAGCTTCAACGTAATTGCTGCCAAGCTCAGCGCCCTCAAGCTCATTTTCAAAGCCCTCATAGCAGACAGCAGTTTTACCTTTTAGCAGACCTTTGTGTCCGAGAATAGAGGGGGCAGCGCAGATAGCTCCGATAAACCTGTTGTTTTTGTGGCAGAAATCTATTGCCTGCTGAACACAGGAATTTTTTTCAAGATTCAGAGTACCGGGCATACCACCTGGCAGAACTATCATTTCAAGGTTATCGTCAAGGACGATTTCCTCTGCAATAGTATCAGCAACAACAGGGATTTTGTGAGAACCTACGATAATATTATCACCTACACCCACAGTAACAACTTCCTTGCCGCTTCTTCTGAGAATATCCACAGGAGCAATTGCTTCAGTTTCTTCAAAGCCCTGTGCAAGAAAAACATATATCATAGTACAGAATCCTTTCTTATTTAAAAGTAATAATATTTTTGTTAAGCAGAAAAGCCGGTTTATATGAGAGCTTTGACTTGCGCAGTCCCTCAAGTCCCAGATCTTCTTCTCTGTTAATATATTTATAGCCGGAAGCAGCATCTTTCGCAAAACAGTTGTTAATACCGGCATAAATTCCATTATATTCTGTGTCAGCCTTTTCAATGTGAACGCAGAATGTATCGGAGTTTAATCTCTCACCAATGGTAACAGCGGCAGTTTTTCCGCCGATTCTGATTATTCCGCCCTTTAAGCCAAGCTCTGAGAAATAGGTAAAATAAGTATTTATGGCATATTGTTCAGCAATAAAGGAGTGTTCGTTGTCACTGGACTTGTTGTTGTAGGTCACAGTGCTGAAAGTAATGCAGTCATCGAAGTCCTTTTCAGTAATAGGGGAGTACTGGTAGTCAAGCTCCCTGAAACGGGCAAGATGATTGCGCTTTCCGTGATATTTTTTCCCCTCTAAATTGATAAGGTTATCGGAACTGTAGATATAGTCCGAGCCGTCTCTGTCAGCTTCAGCGGTGAACTGTTCGGGAAAAAGCTCATCAAAGGCAGGCAGAAATCTGTCAGTGACGCCTGATATAACCAGCGGAAAGCCGAGATTCTCCGAATATTTTTTCATTTCTCCGAGAACCTCTCTGTAGTCGCCGCAGCCTGCTGG
>JAEDLA010000158.1 GCA_016295545.1 Oscillospiraceae bacterium
AGGGTTCAAAGGAACGTTGTTCTTGGGCAACAGTTAAGAAAACAAGTTCTCTTAAATATTGCCGTACAGATAAAATTATTGTCCTTTAAAAATTAATAATGTCAAAATCCCTGCAAGAACTATTTCTTGCAGGGATTCTTTTTTCTATTTAACGTATTTTGACAAATCAATATTCAGCTTCTTTATAGCGTCAGCCACAAGTCCGGCAACTGCATTTGCACCAGTTTCTGTGAAATGCGTCATATCCGTTGAGCCCTCAACTGCACCGATAAGGTGATACTTATACGCAGCGTCATAGCCGATAGAATTGTAGTGGTTTACCATAAGGGAATTTAAATCAATGCACGGAATATTATACTTTGCCGCCATGTCTTTCATAGCCTGACAGTAATTTCCGTAGCTGTTGACAAAAGTTCCGTTGGAGTAAGCTTTAAGTCCGATAACTGTCGTCACCATTACAGGAGTTGCCCCCTTTTCAAGTGCACCGGTAATATACTTCTCAATGTAATACTCGAAAGAACCCTCAGAGGGATTCTGAGCATTTCCGCAGACAGGAGCATATCTCTCCGGATTACTTGCGGCAGAATCGTTTATTCCGAACTGAACAAGAAGATAATCGCCCTCCTTTATAGTTCCGAGAATTGTATCAAGACGACCGTTATCGTAAAAGCTCTTGGAGCTTCTTCCTGCAATGGCATGATTTGCAACTGTTACATTTTCGCTGAAATAGTCGCCCAGATAATATCCCCAGCCCTGCTGAGGAGCATAGCTTGCACGGTAGCTCTGAACTGTTGAATCTCCTGCAATATACACAACAGGTTTATCATTTTCAGGCTTCACCGGCTCAACTTCAGGGACATATATCTCAGCTATCGGCTCATCGGTAAGCTCATATCTGAGATAATCGAAATTTGGTCCGCCCTCATCTGTGGCAGATGTAAGCTTAATAATATTTTTTCCGGCATTAAGCGGAAGAACGATTCCTCTCTCCTCCCAGTCAGTCCATGCACCGGTAGAAAGGAAAGGCTGAATCCAGTAATCAGCTCCGCCGTTTACCTCAATTTTCATTTTTCTGTCATTAACACTTCCGTTGGCAACTCTGAATGTTACAAGATAATTTCCTTTTGTTTCAGCATCAAGAACCCATGTAATATTGCTGTCGGTGTTATTATCAAGATTTACATAGGAATCACCTGTAAATCCCTCGTTTACTGTTTCTGTCATTCCTCCGCCGATTATAGTATTATTGGCAAGGAATATTTTCTGCGTGTTGATTTTATCCAGCGTTACAAGCTGAGCTACTGCTTTCTGAATTTCAAGAGCATCAGAAATAAAAACTCCGTCTCCCCTGTTATAGACATCTGCACGGTCAAGTGCCGATTCCTCCATAGTATTTTCGCTTTTATTTGCAACGTACATAAGCACCTTTACAACATCATCAATACCTACAACACCGTCATTATTTACGTCACCGCCCTGAACTCCGCCAATTTCTGTAGCAGGAGTAAGGGGCAGGTCAGGCTGAGGCTCTGTTGGTACAGGAGCAGTTGTCGGCTCAGTAACTGGCTGTGTTGTAGTTGGTTCTGCGGAGAACTCAACCTTTTCAGCAATCCATTTCTGACAGTCGTTTCCATTGATTTCCCACTGCTGAATATTTGCACCGTTTTCAGCAGAAGCACTCTTTACTTCAACAGCGCTCTTATCATTTGAGCTTTTCGTCAGAATGGTATATACACCGTTTCCGCTTTCAACGAACTTGAACAGCTGTGCATCGGCATTTGTATTGGTGTAGATACCAATATTTGTGCCGTTATCGGTTTTTCCGTAATCAAGGTCAAGGTAATAGGTCTGACCGTCTCCCAGCATAGAGAGAATATGGTAATAGCCATTTCCTGCTGCTCTTACGTGCCATGTATTATGGGCGACAGCAGAAGTTGCTCCCCACTGCTGAACATTAGAACCTGCTTCTGCCTTGCCGTCAGCAACCTCCATATAAAGTCCGCTGCTTGCATTTCTGAACATATACTTAGCATTTTCGTCCATTACCGCAGCTTCGGCTGTTTTATTCGTACTAAAGCTGCACTGTGAAGCTGCAAGCTCAGCAAGCTTTATTGCTCCCTGTCGGTTGGGGTGGAGAGTATCTCCGTTCATGTAAAGTGCTGTGACCTCATCAGCAGTAAGAGTAAGACAATAGTCCTGCCACAGATTAAACAGGTCGATAACCTGACAATTCTGCTCCTGTCCTATCTTATCCAGTTCTCCGCCGAACCATCTTCCCGAAAGGAGAGGATTTCTTGAGCAGTCACCGTTTCTGCCCTGCTGCTTGACGAGAATTACCTCCATGCCCTTAGCCTTAGCCTTTTCAGTCATTGAAGTGACTGTCTGATAATATTCATCGGCATTGGAATAGGTCGTGTCATTTATGCCAATTGAAATAATATAGTAGTCACCTTTTTTGCCGTAGTACTCCACTGGTGCAAACTGTCCTGCCTCCACAAAGCCTTTGGCGTACTGACCGCTTGCAGCCATATTTCTTATTTCATATTTGCTTGTATCAACAAACTTATTAAGCATTTGTCCCCAGCCGCCCTGAACACTTGTATCAAGGGGATAATAATTGCAGACAGTCGAGTCGCCGCAAAGCCAGATAGTCGGATTCATTGTGGGATCATCGGAGATTTTCTGAATTTCCAGTGCGCTCATTGTAAAAGCGTATCCGGCTTTTCCCTCTGTTGCCATAATGTTCAGCTGACCGTCAGTAACCGGAATCTGAAAGGTATCAACGGCATTATTGCCTGTCATATTGATTATCTGAAGCATTCCCTCTGCTCTGATACTTGTTCTGTTGGTATTGCCCAGATGTACTGTGACCTGATAAAGTCCCTTTGAAAGGTCAACATTAAAGGTATTTGTACTGTCGGTACTTTTAAATTGAACAGCGTCGCTGAGTGCTCCTGAACCGGCAGCAGCAGTATCAGCCATAGATGCCGGAGTATTAAAGCCATATCCTTTCTGCGACGAATAGCCCTCTGATGCAGAAACTCCTACATAGCCCGGCTCCACTCCACCTGCGCCAAAGTCGAACTTAACATACTCATTTGCCGCTTCAGCTGAAGTTTTCACAGCCTTTTCAACTCCCGGAAGTGAAAAGGCGGCAGTCAGTGAAAGGGCAAGAGAAGTAAATCCGCTGATTATTTTTTTAAGCTTCATAATAATTCCTCCTGTAAGTTTATCTCTTATTTTTATATTGATTATAACATATATTATTTTAAGAATCAATGCACTTTTATGTGTAACATAATCTTTTATTTTCAGTAGCAAAAAAGCTATGCACTTTTGCGTACTATTTTTATTATCACTTTTACACTTTTATGCATATAAAAATCCCCATGAAATCAATCATGGGGAGAATATGATACTATTTCTCTGTAATGCAGCAGTCTTTAATCTGTCATATTATTACTTCGTCGGGCAAGCCGAGGGAGGTAATGCTGAAGTGTCCGTAAATCATCGCTGCGCTTGATTTACTGCTTTGTCAGGGGGACGCTGTCCCCCTCTTACACCCCCTGCCAAAGGGTTAATAAACCCTTTGGAATCCCACTTGCGGCTTCGCCGATATTTATAGATATTTTATTGCCGCATTAATAAACTGAACAAGTATCAGCCATTGAAAACCTTACCGAAATATCCCATTGAGGAGGGTGTTAAACCTGCTTCATGAAGATGAGTTATATCGCCGACTACTGTTGTTCTGAACGAAGCAATTTCCGGCTGTCTCTCCTCAGTCTGTAAAACCGTCAGAGAACACGGCAGCATACACATTCCATGAATAAGGCTGACCGGTGAAATATTAAGAAGATGTCCAAGAAGCATAAAGGTTATTCCCATATGACAGAAAAGAACTATTGTCTGGTCGGAATGCTCCTCAACTCTGTAAATTCTGCCGTCACGAACATAGCCGTATTTTGCAAGCAGAGCGTCAAGCTCAGAAGTAACTCTTGCATACTCCGAAGCCACATCTCCTGTTTTCATTATATCCGATTCCATCCATTTGTCAAAGGACAGCATTTTTTCGTCTCCTGTCCAGCAGGCAGGCATGAAATCCCAGGGAATCCTGCTTGTACCGTTGCAGTCCTTTACCGGAACGTCAAATTCTTTCAGCCAGGTCATGATCTCAGCTTCTTTATCTGTGTCAGTCAGACCAATCTCACAGGTAAGAATGGCTCTGCCCTGAGGTGAGCAGTAATAGTCATAATCTTTATCCCATTTAAGTATCCGCTTATTAAGCGCATAAGCCTCATCAACGCCTCTGCTTGTCAGGCTGTCAATACTGTAATCCGGTTCAGCGTGTCGTATAAAAATAATTCTCATAATCATATCCCTGCCTTTCTTATTTTTCTTTTTAATAATAACTCAAATTCTCCTCCGTGTCAAGATTTACCGCAAATATTTCACCCAATTTTCAGACGGCGGACAGTTTAATACTAATTCCATATCGTTCTGATGAAAAAGTTGTCTGATAGCGTTTCGTC
>JAEDLA010000159.1 GCA_016295545.1 Oscillospiraceae bacterium
GGGAATCTTACTGCATAAAGCAAGCGATGCATTACGCCCCCAGACACCCACACTCCTCGGCTTGTCCGACAAAGTAATTACAAAAGTGCGGACACTGATACTATTAAATATATGTATATGAAAGGGTAAAACAATGGACTATGAAGTGAAAAACAATAATATAATATTAAATGAGCCTGACCTTGACCTTGACGAGACGCTTGACTGCGGACAGGCTTTCCGGTGGAGGAAAATCCCCTCCGACTACGACTGCACCTACGAGGGCAGCTTTCTCAATGAACCGCTGACAATCTCACAAAAGGGGAAAGGAATGTTTATCCTCCACAACGTCAGCGAGGAGGACTTCCTTGGAAAATGGTTCAGCTATTTCGACCTTGAAACAGACTACTCAGAGCTGAAACGGCAGTTTTCAGAGGATAAAACACTGTCGGAAGCCTGTAAATTTGCCGGTGGAATAAGGCTTCTACGGCAGGACAGCTGGGAATGCCTGATATCCTTTATCATATCGCAGAACAACAATATCCCACGAATAAAGGGGATAATCGAACGCCTTTGTCAGCATTGCGGAGGAAGATTCCCCGACTGCCATGAGCTTGCAGGGGAAACTCCCGAAAGCCTTGCATATCTCCGAAGCGGATTCAGGGCAAAGTACATAGCCGATGCCGCAGAAAAGACGGCGTCCGGTGCGGCAGACCTTGACAGCATTGCAAAAAAGCCCCTTGACGAGGCAAGAAAGGCTCTCCGTGAGATAAAAGGTGTGGGACCAAAGGTTGCCGAGTGTGTGCTCCTTTACGGAATGCACCGCACAGAGGCTTTCCCTGTTGATGTATGGATAAAGCGTGTCCTGACGGAGTATTATCCTGACGGATTTCCCGGATTTGCGGCGGAAAATGCCGGTATAGCACAGCAGTATCTTTTCCATTATATTCGATGCAATAGTTAAAGACACCAAACTTTCAGGAAATTTTCCGACTTTTTTTGACAGGGCTTAAATACGTTTACCGTCAGTAAAATAAATTCCCCGACAGCTTTTAACATTTCCACTCAACAGTGTTTTCTGCGGTAGCTGCGATAAACTTTCCACTGTTTCCACAGAGTTTTCAACAGTCGGTGCAACGGTTTTCCACCCTTTCCACAGAGTTTTCAACAGTCATTGTGAAAAGAATTTTTCTACGGCTTGTATATGCTTTTGTAAATCTGACTATAATTTCAATAGATTCCGGTGTTAAATTCTTGTAAAATGATGAAGCACTGCTGACAGGGAGGAAATTATGATAAAAGGCGTAAATAAAAGAATTATCGAAATCAACAATACGGAGAGCATTTACTTTGAAAAGGCTGTTTTCTACCTGCGGCCGGGTGTAAGAGAGCTGCCTGCGGCTGTTTCCGAAGCAGAGGCGCAGAAGTACATCAGCCGCATAGGTCTTGAAAGTTACAGCTGCCGCAGGTCAGGACGGCTGAAAAGGGCAGTAATATTCGGCTTGCTTGCAGTTCTTGTTGCTGCGGCGGTAATAGTTTTCATCTGACGGAGAGGAGTTACTATGAGGATAAATTATACACCTGAGCTTAAAAACAGCGGCTCACGGCTGATAAGGTGCAAGGCTGACGCTGCCACTGAAAAGGCATTTTTCCATATCAGCGAGGCAGGCTGCCTTAAAAAAGAGGACGCTGAACTTTTTCAGCGTCAGAGCAGCGATTCGTTCCTTTTTGCGGCAGTCATCTCCGGAAAGGGAGAGCTGACCTGCGGAGAGGTTACGCAGACTGTCACGGCAGGTCAGTGCTTTTATACAGACTGCCGTGTCCCTCACGTATTTCAGGCGGATAAGGACGATGCATGGGAGCTTTTGTGGATAAATTTCAGCGGCAGTACCTCAGAGCAGTACTACAGCTTGCTGAAAAGCCGCTTTTCCAGTGTGTTCAGACCTCATTCGTTCAGCCGCATAACAGCTGCCCTTATGGAGATAATCGCCGTTAACGAAAGCTATTCGCCGGATTCAGACGTGCTTACCTCAAAGCTTATCGTTGACGTGCTGACACTTGCTCTGACGGCTGAAAATACTGAATCTGACTCCGGCACGTCGCTGGAGCATAAGCTGTCTGCCGTCCACGACTACATTGAAGCTAACTTCTGCGAGGAGCTTACCTTAGAGGGACTTTCCTCCGCCTTTTACATAAGCAGGTACTACCTTGCAAGGGAGTATAAAAAAATCTACGGAAAAACTATCTTTCAGCACATTATTTCCCTGCGGCTTGATTACGGAAAGCAGCTGCTGCGCAGTTCCGACAGGTCTGTTGAGGAAATTTCACAGCTTTGCGGATTCAGCGACCAGAACTACTTTGCACGCCAGTTCAAAAAGCAGGAGAATCTTACCTGCATTGCCTACAGAAAGCAGTGGAAAAAGTAAATCCGCCAATGGGCATAATTCTGCAAAAATTGAATAATCTTAAAAATATGCTTGCAATTTTCCTGAGAGTGTAGTATAATATAAATGATAGGGTGATATTTCACCTTTAGTCAAGAAATTTCAGGAGGAATTTAAATTATGTTAGTTTCAGCTAAGGAAATGCTCGATAAGGCAAGAGAAGGCAAGTACGCAGTTGGTCAGTTCAACATCAATAACCTTGAATGGACTAAGGCTATTCTTCTTACTGCTGAGGAATGCAAGTCACCTGTTATTCTCGGTGTATCTGAGGGTGCAGGAAAGTATATGGCAGGCTTCGATACTGTTGCTGCTATGGTCAAGGCTATGGACGAGTCTCTCGGTATCACTGTACCTGTTGCTCTCCACCTGGATCACGGCTCATACGAGGGCTGCTACAAGTGTATCAAGGCAGGATTTACTTCAATCATGTTCGACGGCTCACACTTCCCCATTGAGGAGAACGTTGCCAAGACAACTGAGCTTGTTCACGTTGCTCATAATCTCGGTCTTTCTATCGAGGCTGAGGTTGGTTCTATCGGCGGCGAAGAGGACGGCGTTATCGGCAAGGGTGAGTGCGCTGATCCCGACGAGTGCAAGATGATCGCTGATCTCGGCGTTGACTTCCTTGCAGCTGGTATCGGTAATATTCACGGCAAGTACCCTGAGAACTGGGAAGGTCTTTCATTCGAGACACTTGCTGCTGTAAATGAAAAGGTCGGCGATATGCCTCTCGTTCTTCACGGCGGTACAGGTATCCCTGACGATATGATCAAGAAGGCTATCTCTCTCGGCGTTGCTAAGATCAACGTTAATACAGAGTGCCAGCTTGTTTTCCAGGAGGCTACAAGAGCTTACATCGAAGCAGGCAAGGACCAGCAGGGCAAGGGCTTTGATCCCAGAAAGCTTCTCGCTCCCGGATTTGAGGCTATCAAGGCTAAGGTCAAGGAGAAAATGGAGCTTTTCGGCAGCGTAAACAAGGCTTGATCAGTCTCTGAATACAGGAGGTTCATTAATGGCATGGGAGCAAAGCACTGAGAATGTTGTCTATGCTCAGAGCGCAGGAGAGGTCTATGACGCTGTTCTGAAAGCGGCTGAGTCTCTGAAGTATGTCCTCGAAAGCGATAACAGGACAAGCTTTACCGCAGTTTTCAGAATCGGGAAAACTCTTTTCACTAAGGGTGAGGTTCTTACCATTACTGTTTCGGAGTATCTCTCCAGCGGCAAAACGTCTGTCCGCTTTGAAAGCAATTCCGTCAAGGGGACGGAGAAAAAGGCAAAGGCGAAGAATCAGAAGAATATTTCCGGTCTTGTATCTGCTGTGAATGAACTGCTGTCTGTATAAGTTTTATTAAAAACTACGACAATAAAATATAAAAATCGGCGTAGCCAAAATGGGTTTCCAAAGGGTATAAACCCTTTGGCGGAGTCCAGAGGCAGAGCCTTTGGTAGGGTGTGGGGCAAAGCCCCACAACAAAGAAAAACCAGTAAAGCCAGCGAAGCGAAGCTTTACGGACGTTCCAGCATTACTCCCCCTCGGCTTGCCCGACGATGTATTTTCTTAATTGCCATAAATTAAACTGAATATTATTTAAGCCTGAGAAGATTTTGTTCCTCTCAGGCTTTTTTGCTGTTGACAGGTTTTTATGTGTGTGTTATAATGGTTAGCAAGATAAAAAAGAATTTATGGAGGATAATATAATGACGCTGAAGAAAGACAGTTTTCATGGAATCATAGAGATTTTCAAAGACAACTTTTATACTACATTTGTAAAAAACGGCGGTTTTCGTGAAATCAATGCAAATAATATTGCCAGAGAAGTGGATGACAGTTTGGAGTATCATATCAGTAAGGAAGAAAATGTTGTGCAATGCATTCTTTTCTATTATAGCCTTGCTGAAGTGCTCGGTTATTTACCGGATTTTTGTTTCAGCTGGGTAAAACCAGACATCGACAGGTATCATGAAATTGATTTGTCCGGCACATTATCGGATTCTGAGCAAAAGGAGCTTCAAGCATTTGTTTCCAAGCTCATATTACAAATGCACTAAATTCTGATTTATGCAAATAATAAAAAGCCTGAGAAGATTCTGTTCCTCTCAGGCTTTTT
>JAEDLA010000004.1 GCA_016295545.1 Oscillospiraceae bacterium
ATACAGAAAGGGGAAAGCCAATGTTTTTCAAAAGGCTAAGAGCAGATATTGCACTGATAAAGGAACGGGATCCGGCGGCACGAAGTACCTTTGAAATACTGACGACCTACCCCAGCCTGCGTGCGATACACAGCTACCGGCGTGCAAACTGGTTTTACCGTCACGGAATGTTTACTCTTGCAAGAATGATATCCCAGCACTCACGGAAAAAAACAGGCATAGAGATACATCCCGGAGCAACTATCGGTGAGGGACTTTTTATAGATCACGGCATGGGAGTGGTAATAGGCGAAACGGCTGTAATCGGTGATAACTGTCTTATTTATCAGGGAGCAACTCTCGGCGGAACAGGCAAGGACAAGGGAAAGCGTCACCCAACGCTGGGAGATAATGTGCTTGTGGGCGCAGGAGCAAAGGTTCTGGGACCTTTTAAAGTGGGAAATAATGTGAAGATAGCCGCCAATGCAGTGGTGCTTAACGCTATTCCCGACAACTGTACGGCAGTAGGCGTTCCGGCAAGGGTAGTGCGGCGCAACGGCGAAAAAATCTCAGGTCATACTGTTACTCAGGATATCGACCAGATACACATTCCCGATCCCGTTTCACTGGAGCTTTGCCGTTTGCAGGCTGAAATCGATAAGCTGAACAGGAAAATCGGTGAAATGGAAAAGAATACTGAAAATAACAGCTCAGGCGGAAAATAACGCCGGAAAGGAATAGAATCATGCAGATATACAATTCACTGACAAGAAAGAAAGAGGACTTTATTCCCAGAGAATCGGGAAAGGTAAGTATGTACACCTGCGGCCCGACTGTTTATCATTATGCGCATATAGGCAATTTACGCAGCTATATTATGGAGGACGTTCTGGAGAAATATCTGCGTTTTACAGGACTTGACGTGAAGCGTGTAATGAATATCACAGATGTGGGACACCTTACAAGTGACGGCGATACCGGAGACGACAAAATGCTCAAGGGAGCAAAGCGTGAGCACAAAACTGTTATGGAGATAGCTCAGTTCTACACAGACGCATTTTTTGCTGACTGTAAGAAGCTGAACATAAAAACTCCCGATGTTGTAGAGCCTGCCACCTCCTGCATTGATGAATTTATCCGTGTTATCACATCTCTTATGGAAAAGGGATTTGCCTATGAATCCGGAGGAAATATCTACTTTGACACCTCAAAGCTTGAAAAGTACTATGTTTTCAACGATTTCAAGGAGGAGGATTTAGCTGTCGGCGTTCGTGAGGGCGTTGAGGAGGACTCCAATAAGCGCAATAAGGCAGACTTCGTTTTATGGTTCACCAAGTCAAAATTTGACGATCAGGAGCTTAAATGGGACAGTCCATGGGGTATAGGCTATCCCGGCTGGCATATTGAGTGCTCATGTATCAGCATGAAAAATTTAGGCGAGTACCTCGATATCCACTGCGGCGGAATCGACAATGCATTTCCTCACCACACCAATGAGATAGCACAGAGTGAAGCCTATCTGGGACATGACTGGTGCAATTACTGGTTCCATGTTCATCACCTTAACACCAACAGCGGAAAAATGAGCAAGTCAAAGGGAGAGTTCCTGACAGTTTCGCTTCTTGAAGAAAAGGGATATAATCCCCTTGTTTACCGCTTTTTCTGTCTCCAGTCCCATTACAGGAAGTCCCTTGTTTTCTCATGGGAGAATCTTGATAATGCTGCAGTTGCCTATAATAAGCTTGTGGAGAAGATAGCGCCCCTTACAGCAGACTGCTCCGGAGATATAGACAAGGCTGAGTATGACCGCCTTAACGGAACATTCAGGGCAGCTCTTGACAATGACCTTAACACATCTCTTGCTGTTACTGCTCTTTATGACGTGCTGAAATCACCGGCAAACGCTGCAACAAAGCTTGCACTTATCGATGAATTTGACAAGGTTCTCGGACTTGATCTTACTTCTGCGGCAAATGCAGTTCAGGCAAAGGCTTCTGAAAGCGAATGTGATATCCCGCAGGAGATACTGGAGCTTGCAGAGCAGAGAAAGGCTGCACGCAAGGAGAAAAATTTCGCTCTCGCTGACCAGCTGAGGGATAAGATAACTGCTCTGGGCTATGTTATTACTGAAACACGCCAGGGTACAGAAATAAAAAAATTATAACAGGAAGTAAGGCAATATGGCACGAATATATCCACTTTTCAGCTCCAGTAAGGGAAATTCCACCTTCATAGGAACGGAAAGAGGCGGAATACTGATAGACTGCGGAGTAAGCTGTAAAAGGCTGATAAATGCCCTCTCACTTAACAGAATACCTGTGGAGGCAGTTCAGGCGGTATTCATCACCCATGAGCACAGCGACCATGTAAGCGGACTGCGGCAGTTCACCAATAAAACAGGATGTCCTGTCTATGGACAGAAAAGGACGCTTCAGCGGCTTTGTGACGGAGGGAAAATAGCTCCCTCCTCCCCTGTTATAGAAATGCAGGACAATCCTATAACAGCCGCCGGACATGAGGTGCGCTGTTTCAATACGCCCCATGATACCATTCAGAGCTGCGGTTACAGGATACATACGGACGATGATAAGCTGTGCGCCGTCTGCACCGACCTCGGACATATAACAGAGGAAGTCGATAATGCCCTTACAGGCTGCCGCCTTGTGCTCCTTGAAGCTAATTACGATGAGAATATGCTTCGCACCGGGGGATACCCTCTTTACCTGAAAGAGCGTATATTGTCACCTGTGGGACATCTTTCCAACAATGACAGTGCTGCTCAGATAGGCAGGCTTATCGAAAGGGGCACGACGCATTTTATTCTCGGACACCTCAGTCAGGACAACAACCGCCCTCATATTGCGGACAGAACGGTTCAGAACTCTCTCGGCATATACGAAAGGGGAAAGGACTATCTTATGGGAGTTGCACCTGTTGAAACTCAGGGGGGAGCTGTGATTTTCTGATGACTGTTAATCTTATTGCTGTAGGCGGACTGAAAGAAGCCTATCTCCGCAGTGCCTGCAGTGAATATATCAAGCGGCTCGGACGTTACTGCACCTTTGAGCTTCATGAGCTTGACGAGTGCAGATTAAGCTCCTCACCGTCAGAAAAGGAGATATCTGCTGCTCTGAAAAAAGAGGCAGAGCAGATTAAAAAGTATGCAAAGGGTTATATTATACCGTTGTGTATCGAGGGAAAGCAGCTTGACAGTCCGCAGCTTTCCGCAAAAATCACCGAAGCCTGTATAAACGGCTCCAGTACGGTAACATTTATAATTGGAAGCTCCTACGGACTTGATGACAGCGTCAAGGCTTTGGGGAGCTTCCGGCTTTCAATGTCAGCCATGACCTTTCCTCACCAGCTTGCCCGTGTAATGCTCCTTGAACAGATTTACAGAGCCTTTCAGATAGCAGAGGGCGGAAAATATCATAAATAACCGGTTCCGGTGCCGATGAGCGACCGGTGCGCCGGTGAGCCGGTGAGCGACCGGCAGCGCAGTTCACCCACCCGTGTTAGTATTCCTGTATAATCAAATAAGTTTGCCCTCCCTCAAGGGAGGGGGCGAGTGAACAGCGGTGCGGTTTGCTCAACTGTGCTGATATTCCTGTTATACACATTATTTTGCCGTAATATCAAGGATTTTCGGCGATATGACAATTGACATTATATGGCAGGGTATGTTATAATGAAAAAATGTAGTAGTTTATTCACAGCGCTTTTGCTGTCTATTTTTATATTTTAAGGAGACATTAAATGAATACTCTTAAAGAGCTGTACAATTACCGTCAGATGATTTTCAGCCTTGTAAGAAAGGACCTCAGAGGAAGATACAAGGGTAGTGTACTTGGCTTTCTCTGGACGTTTATCAACCCTCTCTTTCAGCTGATCGTTTATACGATTGCATTTTCGTTTATACTCCCAAGCCCTATCGATAAATATTATCTTCATCTTTTCGTGGCTCTTATCCCCTGGATTTTTTTCTCCTCCTCTATTCAGGGCGGTGCAAATTCCATACTTGCCGCAAAGGATCTGGTGTCGAAAATCTACTTCCCCCGTGAGGTAATTCCTATTTCCTATGTGACAAGCTGCTTTGTCAATATGCTCCTGACCTTTATAATCATTTTTATCGTTGTTATTTTTTCGGGAGTGGGACTTAATCCGGCAGCCATTGCCTGTCTGCCGCTGATAATGCTTGTCGAATACGTCATGGCGCTTGGACTTGCCATGTTTTTTTCAGCTGTTACTGTCTTTTTCAGGGATATGGAGCATATCCTCAGCATTATTACTATGGCATGGATATACCTTACACCTGTGCTTTATCCCATTGACATGATTTCTGATCCGAAAATTCAGAAGCTTTTCTACGTAAACCCCATGACATCAGTTATCGTTGCATACAGAGATATACTTTACTATGCAAAGGTGCCTGATTTTTCAACACTGCTTATTGCTGTGGGATTCGGTATATTCTGCCTGATATTCGGCTGGCTTATGTTCTCAAAGCTCAAAAAGCATTTTGCGGAGGAATTATAATGGACAAGGATAATGCTATTGAAGTAAAAGACGTCAGGAAAAAGTTCAAGATATATTACGATAAAGGCAGCGACCTTAAAGACCGTATTCTCTTTCACAAGCGCAGTCACTATGAGGACAGGTGGGTTCTGAAAGGTATCTCATTCAGCGTTAAAAAGGGCGAAGCTGTGGGACTTGTCGGTCACAACGGCTGCGGAAAAAGCACTACCCTGAAGCTGCTTACAAAAATCCTATATCCCGATGAGGGAAGTATTGAGATGTGCGGCAGAGTATCAAGCCTTATTGAGCTTGGTGCAGGCTTTCACCCTGATATGAGCGGCAGGGAGAACATTTATACAAATGCTTCTATATTCGGACTTACCAAAAAGGAAATAGACGCACGTATGGAGGATATCATTGCTTTCTCCGAGCTGGAGGAATTTATTGATAATCCTGTAAGGACATATTCCTCCGGTATGTATATGCGCCTTGCCTTTTCAGTTGCTATCAATGTTGACGCAAATATTCTCCTGATTGACGAGATACTTGCAGTAGGCGACGCAAATTTCCAGAAAAAATGCTTCGACAAGCTGAGGGAGATAAAGGCTAACGGCACTACAATTGTTATCGTCTCTCACGCACTTGAACAAATCGAGCAGATATGTGAGACTTCATACTGGATAGAGGACGGGCTTATCAAGGACTCCGGTACACCGAAAATAGTCCACGAGCACTACCTCAAAAGCATGGAGAGGAAGCGTGTTGATTATCTGGAAAAGGTTCACGCTGCGGAGAATGAGAAGAAAAATCAGGCTCAGAACAGCGGAGACAGCAGTACCTCTGAAAAGCCGGAGGAAAAGGAAGAAAAGCTGCCGGATTTCTGCGATAAGACAGCTATCCGCATGGGTACAGGTGATGTGAAGTTCACCAATGCGGAAATTCTCGGCGAAAACGGCGAAAAGCAGTACGTTTTCGATACTGACGATAAAATTACTGTAAGATTACAGTATGAATCATACAAAAAGGGACTGAAAGGCAACTTCGGCTACGGCGTTTTCAGAGAGGACAGCCTGCATTGCTATGGCACGAATGTTTCCATAGAAAGCGGCGGATTTGTACCTGTTCAGGACAAGGGCACAGTGGAGGTAACCTTTCAGAACAGTCTGCTTCCGGGAAAATATTTCCTCGATGTGGCAGTTCATTCCCATGACGGAATAATATTTGATGATATAAGGAGAGTTCAGTCCTTTGCCGTAACATCGGACAAGCAGGACATCGGCGTCTGCCGCCTGAAATCCCAGTGGAAAGCAGACGGCAAAATTTTAAGCAGGGGAGAGGATAACAATGAGTCAGGAACCTAAGCCGGGACTTTATACACGCATACTCCGGTTCTTTCTGAGGGACCTTTACAGCCGTTCCGATTCAATGGCAGAAAGCATAAAAGGTCTTGCAGCTGTGGCTGAAAATACCAGCGAACACCTTAACTCTGTAGATAAGCATTCCTGTGATATTGAAAGAAATTTCCTGAAGCTGCTGGAAGATTCCAATAATGGTCACTCCGAAAGAGCTGAACGTGCGGAAAAGCGCCTTGATTCCCTTGAAATATACAGGGAGGACACAAGAAGATACAGAGAGGATACCGCAAAGCGTATGGAGAATGACGACCAGACCACAAGAGAACTTGCTCACCGCATTGAAACAGTGGAAAATGCCCTGTGCGAGGACGACAGGACTACCAAGGCTGTGAAGCTGTTTAATAAGCGTACCTACTCTCAGGCAGGAGAGGACGCAATAATTACCTATGCCGCCGCCATGCTGGGGATTCCTCTTTCGGAGTGCAATTACCTTGATTTAGGGGCAAACCGTCCCAAGGAAATGAGTAATACCAACTTTTTCTACGAACAGGGCGCAAGAGGTGTTCTTGTGGAAGCCAACTGCTCACTAATACCAGCCCTTGAAAATGAACGCAGGGGCGATGTTATACTTAACAGGTGCATAACCGACAAAAGCGGTGATAAGGTAACCTTCAACGTGCTGAACCTTGACGGACTTTCAAAAATAGGCGATGTTGACGAGATACTTAAAGCAAATCCTGATGCACGTCTTGAAAAGTCAGTTGAGATTGAAACGATTTCAGTTAATGATATTATGGAGAAATACTTTAACGGAAAGGCTCCGGTTATACTTAATCTTGATATCGAGGGACTGGAAACGGAAATACTTAACAGCATAGACTTTGAAAAATACCGTCCCCTGTTTATGATAATTGAAATGATACCCTATTCCACCAGTCTTACTGTGGGGATAAAGGATAACGGGCTTCTTGAATGTGCAAAATCAAAGGGCTACAGCGAGTATGCCTTTACCGGAATAAATTCAATTTTTGTTGACCAGCGTAAATACCGTGAGCTTACGGGGAATAATATTTGAAAGGTGAAATGGAAAAGCAATGGCTGAAAATATAAATAAAATCGATGTTGACGAGATAATGCAGCAGATACGTGCTGAAATAAAGGAAAAGGGACTGGACAGCTCCATGCTGTCCTTTGAGGACGTGCCCTTTGATAAGGAAGTCAGCCACGCTGACAGCGAATTCAGGATAGGTTCACTTCTCCAGAGTGCAGAGTACCTTAATATCCGTAATCAGATAGAGCCTTATAAGCCCATTACCGGAAATCCTGTAACTGTGTTTGTTAAAAAAGTTATAAGAAAACTTGTTAAGTTCTATTTTCTCCCTGTTATCACGGAACAGAACGCTCTTAACCACCATACTGCCAATGCTGTTCAGCAGCTCAGCAGCTATGTCAGTGCAGATTCAGCCGTTGATGTAAAGGCTCTTGAAGCTAAGGTTGAGGAAATGGAGCTTATTCTTGCTGCCAATAAAAAGGAAATCGAAGCTCTGCGCAGTCAGCTCAGTGCTCTGACAGAAGAAAACAAGGACTGATAAGCGGAGGACTCCTATGAAGATTGTACAATTTCTTCCCACCCTCGCCTTTGGAGACGCTGTGGGAAACGATACTGTTGCTCTGCAGCAGGCTATGAGAGAGCTTGGCTATGAAACGGAAATTTTCGCTGAGGTAGTTGACCAGAGACTTCCAAAGGGAACAGCCTCCGACCTGTGTGCTGGTATGCCGGAGATAGGAAAGGACGATATTATCATGTATCACCTTTCCACAGGCTCAAAGCTGAATTACTCCCTTGAAAAATACGACTGCCGCAAGCTTATGATTTATCATAATATTACTCCGCCTCATTTCTTTGACGGCTATAATGCAGCAGCTGCCTCCAATGCTCAGTACGGACTTGACGGACTTAAACACCTTGCTGATAAGTTCGACTACTGCATGGCAGATTCTGATTTCAACAAAAATGACCTTATTAACGCAGGATATAAATGTCCCATTGATGTAAGACCTATCCTTATCCCCTTTGAGGACTATGAGAAAAAGCCGGACAGCAGCATTATCCGCAAATACGGTGATGACGGCTGGACTAACATTATCTTTGTGGGCAGAATAGCTCCCAATAAGAAGCAGCAGGACGTTATTTCCGCTTTCTGCTGGTATAAAAAGAATATCAATCCGAAGTCAAGGCTTATTTTTGTAGGCTCATACAATGGTATGGAAAAATACTACAACCGTCTTGTCAGGTATGTCAATGCCCTTCAGCTGGAGGACGTTATCTTTACCGGACATATAAAATTCCCTGAGATACTTGCATGGTACAGAGCAGCTGATGTATTCCTCTGCATGAGTGAGCATGAGGGCTTCTGTGTGCCCCTTGTTGAGGCAATGTACTTCGGAGTGCCGGTCATTGCATACGGCAGCTGCGCTATCCCCTATACAATGGGGGGCAGCGGAATCGTTACCGACAGCAAGGACCCTGCCGAGACTGCAATGCTGATAGACAGAGTTGTCAGTGATGAAAGCCTGAGAAAAGCTGTTGTTGAGGGACAGAAAAAACGCCTTGAGGACTTCTCCTACGAGAAGATCAAAAAGCTGTTTGCTCAGCAGCTGGAAGGCTTCATTTCCGGAAGGAGCTAATAATGAAAAAGATTGCATTTGTTATTCCCTGGTACGCTGAGAAGATTCCCGGCGGCGCTGAAATGGAAACAAGAGAGGTCACAAAGCATCTGCGTGAAGCTGGTATGAATGTGGAGATCCTCACTACCTGCGTAAAAGAGTTTGTAAGCGACTGGGGCGTGAATTACTATCCTGAGGGAACTGAAACCATTCTTGGAGTGCCTGTTCGCCGCTTCAAGGTGAAAAAACGTGACGCAAAGGCTTTTGACGAGGTAAATATCAAGCTTATGAACGGTATCCTCATCAGCGACGAGGAGGAACAGGTCTTTATAAATGAAATGGTAAACAGTCCGGCTTTGTATAAGTATATTTCAGAGCACAAGGACGAATATACCGCTTTTGTATATATTCCCTATATGTTCGGAACCACCTACTTCGGCATAAAGGCTTGTCCGGAAAAGGCGGTTATGATACCCTGCTTCCATGACGAAGCCTATGTCTATATGAAAATTTTCCGTGAGTTGTATTCACAGGCTGCCGGAATGATATTCAATGCACGTCCGGAGCTTGAGCTTACTGAACGTGTTTACGATACAGAAAATGTGGAAAAAATCGTTATGGGTATCGGTATGGACGTTGACCTTAAAACTGATCCTGCTGCGTTCAGGAAAAAGTTTGGCATTAACGAGCCGTTTATCATTTACGCAGGAAGAAAGGATATGGGCAAGAATGTTCACACTCTGCTGAAATACTTCGGCGAGTACAAGAAGCGCAATCCCTCTGACCTGAAGCTTGTTCTTATCGGCGGCGGTGAGATAGATATTCCCGAAAGCGCCGAAAGGGACGTTATTGATCTGGGATTTGTGGATATTCAGGACAAGTATGACGCCTGCGGAGCTGCAGAGCTTCTCTGTCAGCCCTCAAAGAATGAAAGCTTCTCCCTTGTTATTATGGAAAGCTGGCTTTGCGGCAGACCTGTTCTCGTTCATGAGCACTGTGAAGTCACAAAGAATTTTGTCCGTGAATCCTCCGGCGGTCTGTACTTCGGGGATTACTTCGAGTTCGAGGGCTGCCTTGACTATTTCCTGAATAACAAGGATATTTCCGCCGCAATGGGACTTAACGGCAGACAGTATGTTCTCAGGAACTTCGACTGGAATATTATTATTGACAGATACAGAGAATTTTTTGAAAAGATTGAGGCAAGACAGGCGTAATGACATTTTGTGTATAGGAAAGGTGTAGTGGTTAATGAATAGTGGTACGAGAATACCTGAAACGGGAAAAAGCAGGCTGATTTCAGGCGCAGCAGCCGTAATTCTGGGAATTATCGTGTTTGCAGCTCATATCATCAGGTTTCAGAGCATTGAAATGCCTATAATTTTAGCTGACGAATTTGGAAATATTGCCAATGCAGCCTATCTTGCCGGTGCAGACTGGTCTGACGTGATAAGTCGTGTCGGATATTATTCCTATGGCAGCTCGCTGTTTTATCTGCCTATATTTCTTGCTGTAAATACAACCGACCACCTTTATCAGGCTGTAGTAATATGCAATTCACTTATGATATGCCTGTATTATGTTTTTGTATATCTGACATTGTGCCGTCTTTATCATAATTCCCCGAAGCCTGTTTCGGCTGCACTTGCTTTTGCTGCCGCACTTTATCCAAGCTGCATTTGCTACGGTTACACTGCAATGTATGAAACGGCACTGCTGCTTACCTTTGCTTTTATCGTATGGACATTTGCCTCATTCTGCAAGACAGGAGCTTCGCCGTATATTTACCTTTATACCGTCGGACTGGGGTATCTTCTCATGGTTCATATGAGAACCGTTGGAGTTGTTGCTGTCGGACTTCTTATGCTGTTCAAGCTTCTTTTTGACAAAAAGCTTACCCGAAAGCAGATTGTTATCTGTATTCTGATTGCTGCCGGTATGTTCGGACTTTTCCTGCTGCTGAAAAATTATTTCTATTCAAGCCTCTGGGAAAGCGGAACCTCCACAAAGGACGCTGCGGAGGTTGCAAACACCTTGTCATCTCAGACAAGCAAGCTGAAAATACTTTTCTCCGTTCAGGGCATAAAGAATATGCTCAAGCTGCTTGTCGGACAGTCCTTCTATTTCGTTACTTCAACATTTCTTCTTGGCGGAGTATTTATTGTTTCATTTGTAAAAATGCTTATCTCCAGAATAAGAAAAAAGGAGCTTTTCCGTTTCAGTGCAAGGTTCAACATTGTCCTGTTTATCGGAGCTGCATACCTTGCCCAGCTGGCAATATCCTGTGTAACATTTATAAAGATACTTCGTGTGGATCAGGTTTTCTACGGCAGATATACCGAATATATATTTGGATTAATCATGGTGTTCGGATTTATGCAGATAAAAAAGCACTTCCTGCGTATTCGTGAGCTTCTGTTGTGTCTGCTGCTTTATATAATCCATGCAGGAGCTACAGAATTCCTTTCGGACAAAATAAAGCAATCTCTTGCAGTTCCTAACGTTGTATCTGTGACGGCTCTTTACAGATATTTTGACGGAGCTAAATTCAACGCCATTGAAGCTGCCGGATTTACAATTGTCTGCTTTGCAGTAATATGCGTTTTTGCACTTTTAACCTACAAATACATTTCCTTGATTGCAGCTTTCGGAATGTCAGGGGTTATGTTCAGCAACGCTATGCTCTTTACCGATGAATATATTCTTCCGCTTAATGAAATCCATAAAAATTACAAAGAGCTGGGAAGTATTATCCTTGATAATCACAGCAGCGGCAGTATAGATTATTACAGCAAGCCTGAGAATATTAACCTTGACAATATGGTCAAATATGAGCTGCTTCAATACAGGCTTTTCGATGTTCCTGTTAAAATTTATGATGAAAAAGAAATTGAAAATGCTTCTGCTGATGTTATAATTACTGATATGGATGTGCAGCCCTTTGAACAGAACCTTTTCGGCAGATATAACATCTTAAAATACAGAGGAGAAATCGTAGCATGGGAAAAGACTGATAAGCCGTCGCTCAATATTCCTGCAACAATTTTCTATACTCTTTGTACAGACAGGACAGACTGGAACGCCGGTTCATATACTTCAAGGGGAGAGGAAGGCTATCTTGTCTGCGGACGTGGACAGTCTCTGCCTGCAGGCAATTATACAATAACCTTTAATGTTATGGTTTCTGATGAGGGCGGCGAATGCGGCACGGATAAACCAGTATTTATTACTGATGTCTACAGCGCTGAGAAAAACGTACAATACGGAAAAGAAGACGTTTTCAGCGGAGACTTCAAGGAAAACGATATTTTCCAGGTGGAATATGATATCACCGTTCCGGAGAATAATACTTTCTGTGAATTCAGAATAAAAGTGAGCAGCGGTGTTATTATGACCGCTTACAGCGTAAATATTGAGGAGAGAAAGGTTGCTGATTAACTGATGAAACTTATAATACAAATCCCCTGTTATAACGAGGAGGAAACGCTGCACCTTGCCTATAACGACCTGCCGAAGCATATTGACGGAATCGATACTATCGAGTACCTCATAATCAACGACGGCAGTCAGGACAATACTGTGCAGAAAGCAAGGGAGCTTGGCTTTCACCATATAGTCTCATTCAAGCAGAACAAGGGACTTGCAAAGGGCTTTATGGCAGGCATAGACGCCTGTCTCCACTTAGGCGCAGATATTATCGTTAATACTGACGCAGACAATCAGTACTGCGGAGCTGATATCGAAAAAATAGTACGCCCTATTCTCGATGAAAAGGCAGATATTGTTATCGGAGAAAGACCGATAGATGAAACAGAGCATTTTTCATGGAAGAAAAAGAAGTTTCAGCATCTGGGCAGCTGGGTTGTAAGAGTTGCATCGGGAACAGATATTCCTGACGCTCCCAGCGGATTCAGAGCCTATTCCCGTGAAGCTGCCATGCGCCTTAACGTGGTAAACGAGTACACCTACACCCTTGAAACAATAATTCAGGCAGGACATAATAAGATAGCCATGATCTCCGTTCCCATAAGGACTAATGCGGAAACACGTCCGTCAAGGCTGTTTTCCAGTATGTGGAAGTATATGAAGCGTTCCTCCACGGTAATTACACGTTCCTTTGTAATGTACAGTCCCCTTAAATTTTTCAGCACTGTTGGAGCAATTCTCTTTACGCTTGGAGCAATTCTGGGAATACGTTTCCTTGTGTACTTCTTTATGGGGGAGGGCGACGGTCATGTACAGTCTCTTATACTTACAGCAATTCTCATTATGATGGGATTCCAGACCTTTACCATAGGTCTGCTGGGAGATACTATTGCCGCCAACAGAAAAATCATGGAGGACGTGCAGTACAGAGTGAGAAAAATGGAGTGCGGCAGCGGAGACAGTGAAAAGAATGAAATCGATAAATGACATAAAAAACAAAAGGATACTGTTTATCGCCACTAAAAATTCCGACTACCTGAGAATAACTCAGGAGCTGAGAATACTCCGTGAAAACGGAAACAGCGTTACAGAGATAATCTCGCCAAAGAAAAGCTATCCTAAGAGGCTTTTGTATGTTTATCGCAGGCTTCTTACTGTGAAGATGTCCGATTACGACATGAGCTTCGTAGGCTTTGCACCTCAGCTGGTACTGCCCTTTTTCAGGAGAACGCTCAGGAAAAAGCCGGTCATTGCAGACTTCTTTATCTCAATGTATGATACGCTGTGCTTTGACAGAAAGAAATTTCGTCCGGACAGCCTGCCCGGAAAGCTGCTGAAAAAAATCGATTGCAGGACGCTAAATCTTACTGACGGGGCAATATGCGACACTAAGGCTCACGGCAGGTACTTCTGCGAGGAATTTGGCTATGCGCCTGAGAAAATGGGTGTTCTGTATCTTGAAGCGGACAAAAGCATATACTATCCCCGTGAAGCACCTCAGAACAGTGAATTTACCGTGCTTTACTTCGGCAGCGTGCTTCCTTTGCAGGGAGTTTCAGTTATCCTTGAAGCAATAGAACTGCTGAAAAATGAAAAGGGACTTAAATTCGTTTTTATCGGACCGTTAGGTAAAAATAATGTCCGCAAAGGCGAAAATATCACCGAGTAT
Organism: Oscillospiraceae bacterium; assembly: GCA_016295545.1. Taxonomy (GTDB): domain Bacteria; phylum Bacillota; class Clostridia; order Oscillospirales; family Ruminococcaceae; genus Ruminococcus. Next base: position 13,612 of record JAEDLA010000004.1, read on the forward strand.
ATCGACTGGCTGCCCCAGGAAAAGCTTGCGGAAAAAATCGCTCAGGCTGACCTTTGTCTTGCCGGGCATTTTGACGGCTCTATCATGAAAGCCAAAAGGACTATTCCAGGAAAGGCTTACATCTACAGTGCCATGAACAAGCCTATGATTCTCGGAGATAATGAAGCTGTACGTGAGCTTTACAGCGAGTCAGACGAGGGGATCTATTTCACGGAAATGGGTAATCCTCAGAAGCTTGCAGAGCTGATTCTGAGCATCAGAGATAAAAGGATAAAATAATGAAGAAAATAGCTAAAATTGCCGGTAATCTGCTGATGATTGCCGCACTTGTCTTTCTCATAAAGAAAATTATGGGCATGGACGCTGACTTTACACAGTTTGGCTCACCGAATGTTATTGCCGCTCTTGTGCTGAGCTTTATTGTACAGACTGCTGTTATCGTTATGGGAACCTTTCCCTGGCTTATGTTTACACAGGCGCTTTCCGGAACGAAGATACCCTTTTCCGCAGCAATGCCTGTCTACACGAAGTCAAATGTCTTTAAGTATGTTCCCGGCAATGTTTTCCAGTATATAGGCAGAAATCAGCTTGCCGCCGATATGAATATAAGTCATGTTGACGTTGCCTGTGCCACTATTTTTGATGTGCTTTTCTGCGTTCTGTCTACGGGAATTATTTCCGTGCTGCTTCTTGGCGGTGAAATTGCCGGACTTTTAGGAAAATACGGAAAAAATCTGCTGATAATCGCAGCAGCGGCGGTGCTGATAATAACAGCAGGAATAATCGTTGTGCGGATGAAGTTTTCCCGGCAGGTCGGCGGCTATCTGTCACGGTACAGAAAGGCTTTTGAGCCTGGAAACCGGAATAAATTCATATCCGGAGCGTCCTACTATCTGCTTCAGAATCTTGTATCGGCAATTTCCTATTTTGTGTCCCTTGCCCTTGTTTTCGGCGGAACAGCTGATTTCCCGGAGCTTATATCTCTTACGGGAGCTTTCATGTTCGCATGGATAATCGGCTTTGTTACGCCCGGAGCCCCCGGCGGTATCGGTATAAGAGAGTCGGTAATGCTTTTTGTCTGCGGAGATGAGTATGAATCAAAGGTACTGCTTTTCGTCCTCGTTATGAGGTTTGCCTCAATACTTGCTGACGTGGCAGCCTTTGTAATAGGCAGGATATATCTCGGAGCTGCCAGAAGAAAGCAGAATAATTTATAAAAATAAAAGGCTGATACATTTTTACACTGTGTATCAGCCATATTTTATATTACAGATATCAAATTTTCTTTTGTGGTAATTATTAAGCGGCTATGACTGACCTTTTTCAGCACGGACAGTACGTTCAGGGGAGTGTGCATATCGGAGAAAAGCTCGGCGGCTATGGGTATCATTTTGTATCTGCCGTTTTCCGAAAGCCTTACGGCTTCTTCATTTATCATAAAAAATCCCTCCTCAGGAATTGTCCTGCGAGGGAAACAGAAAAGTCCCTGACAAGACTGAATAAATCTTGTCAAGGACCAATAAACTATAGTTATATCGGCGGTGCCACCTTGATTTGCAGAATTATCTGCCACTTAGCGAGATACCATCATATCTCCGGAATCTGACGTGTGCCCGACGTCATGGAATACTCAGCCTAAGCCTTTGACCATGCCCTCAGCGGTCCATTTAACAGTACGTAACTCTCCGGGTTCTCAGCAATCCCGAATCTCTGTGCAGCCGTCCTCTGTTTTTATCTCCGCCTCAACGGTTTGAATTTATGATGTTATTATATTACCTGAATCTGAAAAAGTCAATAGGGAAAATCGAGTTCTGTTAATTGTTTACAAAAAATTATTTTTCTCCATAGATTTCAGCAGCAATATCAACAGTTTCCTTAGCGTCCTTTGCGTAGAAGTCAGCGTTTATCTGTTTTGCGTAGGAAGCTGTAAGCACAGCTCCGCCAACAACTGTTTTACACTCCGGATATTTCTGATTCAGGAGAGCAATGGTATCAGCCATAGCGCCGAGAGTAGTAGTCATCAGTGCAGAAAGTCCCACCAGCTTCACCTGATGCTCAACAGCTGCACTGACGATAACCTCCTTGTCCACGTCTCTGCCAAGGTCAATTACGGTGAAGCCGTAGCTTTCAAGGAGTACCTTTACAATATTTTTGCCTATGTCGTGAATGTCGCCCTTAACAGTAGCCAGAACCACTTTTCCCTTTGATACAGGGGATTTTCCCTCTGAACTGATTTTGCGTTTTATTACTTCAAAGCAAGCCTGCGCAGCTCCGGCAGTGAGAATAAGCTGGGGCAGGAAAATCTTTCCCTTTTCAAATTTATCTCCGGCTGCGTCAAGGGCAGGGATAAGATATTCATTGATAATAGCCATAGGCTCCTTGTCTGAAAGCATTTCCTCCGCAGCCTTAACTGCTTCGTTTTTCAGTCCGTTTTCCACACAGTAGCCAAGCTCCTTTGACGTATTCTGAGCAGCGGGAGCAGCTGTTTTTGCCGGAGCGGACTTGTCTCCGCCGTAAATGCTTACAAATTCCGTGCAGTTCTCATCAATTCCCGAAAGAAGCTTATATGCCCTTACAGCGCCGATAATCGACTCAACGTTGGGATTGATTATAGGCAGGTCAAGTCCCTTTTGCAGTGCCATAGTAAGGAAAGTACGGGTTATCATTTCCCTGTTGGGCAGACCGAATGATATATTGGAAACGCCGAGAACGGTTTTCAGTCCAAGCTCAGTCTTGACACGGTGAAGTGCTTCGAGAGTTTCCGTTACGCCCTCCTGTTCGGCAGAGGCAGTAAGCGTCAGGCAGTCGATATAAACGTCCTCTCTGGGTATGCCAAGCTCAAGGGCACGATTGAGTATTTTTTCCGCAATGGCAAAGCGTCCCTCTGCGGTTTTAGGAATACCGCCCTCATCGAGAGTAAGTCCCACAACAGCTGCACCGTATCTTTTGACAAGGGGCAGTATAGTGCCGAGAGACTTTTCCTCACCGTTGACTGAATTTACAATGGGCTTGCCGTTGTAAACTCTCAGACCGGCTTCAAGAACCTCAGGAATAGTTGAATCAAGCTGAAGCGGAGTATCACAGATACCCTGAATTGCCTTGACGGCGGCAACCATCATTGCTTTTTCGTCGATTCCCGGCAGTCCCACATTGACATCAAGAATATCTGCTCCGGCGTGTATCTGCTCCACTGCCTGAGAGAGAATATAGTCCATATCGTTGGCGAGGAGAGCTTCCTTGAACCGTTTTTTGCCTGTAGGATTGATTCTTTCGCCTATAACTTTCGGCTGAGAGATATCCACATAGCTGACAGCCGAGCATACACCGGCACGGGGCCTTATCTTTGTGTGAGCGTATTTGCTGTCCCACAGAGCGGCTTTCAGCGACTTGATATGCTCCGGAGTAGTGCCGCAGCAGCCGCCGAATATCTTTACTCCCATAATTGCAAGCTGAGCCGTGCTTGACGCAAATTCCTCAGGACCAACGGTGAAAAGATTAGTCACAGGGTCAGGCAGTCCGGCATTTGGCTTTGCAATGACAGGTAGCTTCGTGAGGGAGCATATCTTCTCCACCACAGGCATAAGCTCATCAGGACCGAGAGAACAGTTTACTCCCACAGCGTCCGCACCCAGTCCCTCAACGACGGCAGTGAGACATTCCGGAGAAACACCGGTAAAGGTCCTGCCGTTTTCCTCAAAGGTCATGGTTACAAGCACCGGTTTTCCGGAGTTTTCCTTAGCCGCAAGGAGTGCAGCCTTTACCTCGTAAAGATCGGTCATAGTCTCTAAAACGATAATATCCGCATCTTCTCCGGCAAGGATTATTTCCTTGTAGCAGTCGTAGGCTTCCTCGAATTTCAGTGTTCCGGAGGGTTCAAGCAGCTGACCGAGAGGACCTATATCCAGAGCCACAAGAGCCTTGTCTCCAACGGCATTCCTGGCAATTTTTATTGCGGCGGACACTACCTCATCAGCAGAGTGACCTGTTCCTGCAAGCTTGTATCTGTTTGCGCCGAATGTATTGGCATAGACAATGTCCGCACCGGCTTCGGCGTAGGCACGGTGGATATCAGCAATAGCCTCCGGAGCGGTAAGGTTAAGCAGCTCAGGAACGTGACCTGTATCAAGACCGGCTGACTGGATCATTGTGCCCATTCCGCCGTCAAGGAAGATAAATTCCTGCTGTTTAAGCATATCGTAAAAGTTTTTAGTCATATCGTTCTCCTGATTAAAGATTTTATGGATTAAGAACGGAAGTTATTCTTCCCTGAATGTGCCAAGAAATCTGAAATACTCCAGATTGTTGCTCAGGTCAGTCATAAGTGCCTTAACGTGCCTGTCGGTGACTTTTCCGGTGAAGTCAAGGTAGAACATTACCTCAAAGCTGCCGTCTCTTACGGGGCGGCTTTCCAGCTTGCAGAGATTCATACCGTTGATGTAGAATTTCGTCAGCATTCTGTACAGACTTCCCTGAGTGTGGGGAATCTGAAGCATAACGGAGATAGTGTCGGCGTCAGGCATGACCTGTAAATTTTTTGAAATGCAGATGAATTTAGTCCTGTTTACCGGACAGTCCGCAACAGTATCGGAGATTATATGCAGTCCAAGTGCTTCGGCGCAGTCTCTGGAGCATATAGCGGCAAGGCGGTCGCTTTCCTGACTTGCCTTTACAAATTCAGCGGCAGTGGCAGTATTTCCGTAGTCCTTGCTTTTCAGTCCGTGAGCTGTAAGATAGTCCGAGCACTGAGCAAGTGCCTGAGGGTGAGAGTAGACACAGGAGATTTCCTCCGGCTTTATGGGAGCTTTTGCAGCAAGACAGTGGTTTATCTCAACACAGACTGTTCTGACGATGTATGTGCTGTATTTCCCCATAAGGTCGTAGGTAGCCGTAACAGAACCGGCAGTAGAATTGTGAATCGGCAGAACGCCATACTGTATTTCGCCTGATTCCACAGCCTTGAAAACGTCCTCAAAGGAGTGGAAGAATTTCACAGGCTTGTTTCCGAATATCATTTTTGCCGCAGCTTCGGAATTTGCTCCGGAAGTTCCCTGACAGCCTATTTCAGAAGCGTTTATGAAGTCAGGCTCAGAGAAAACGTAGTCGGGAGCATTATCAAGAAGCGCCTGATTCTGGAGATGCTTGCTTATATCCATAATGGTTGTGAAAAGAGCTGCTGTACCGTTTTCGAGATTGGCGTCGCCTGTCTGTTCCCTGATGCGCCGGATTACCTCGTCCTCTCTGCCCCCCTGAAATACGGGGAGATTATTTGCTTTTTTATACTCCGCAACATTGCGGCAAAGCTCCATTCTTTCAAGAAAAAGTGAGAGTATCTGACTGTCAATTGTATCGATATTGTCACGAAGCTGTTTCAGATCCATGTTCATACCTCCGCTGATTATTATATTATAGCAGTTCAGCTTGTCGAAAAAACGAAAAATCACGGGATTCCAAAGGGTTTATTAACCCTTTGGCGGAGTCCAGAGGCAGAGCCTCTGG